>JALSGI010000049.1 GCA_026982835.1 Planctomycetota bacterium
AAGAGGTGGAGCTTTATCTGATGCACCAGCCCACCCGACTGCTGATGCAGCGCCTGCGCGCCCAAATGAAGCTCACGGAAGAAAACTGCCCGCTGGAAATGGAAGACTGCGGCAACACGGTCTCCTCCACCATCCCCATCCTCATCCAGCGACTGCGGCAGCGGGGGCGGTTGCAGCCGGGCATGCGCACCATGCTGGTGGGCTTTGGCGTGGGGCTTTCTTGGGCCGCATGTACTTGGGTGGAAACCTGGGACGGCACCGGGCACTGCCTGGAGGCCCTCCAGCGCGCCACGCGGGCCGGCGCGCCGCCCGGGTAATGCCCCAAGCTCGAAGGAACGAGACACGTCCTCCTCCAGTGGCCGCCACAGGAAACGGAAGTCCATGCTACGGCCATCGGCACAATCCAGCTCGCTGCCTGGCCCCGGCTCTGCAATCGCCGCCTGGGCCGTAACTTGCCTGGGGCTTGCCCTGGCGGCCAAGGCCGCGCTGTTGCCCTTTGCCGTAAGCGATGCAGGCTCGCTTGTTCGCTGGGTGCTGCGGCTGGGGCTGGTGGTGGCCCAGGACTTCGGCTTCGTGCTGGCGGTGGCTCACCTGGCCTGGCTTGTGCTGGCTGCGGCTTCCGGCCCGTGGTGGCAGCGACGCCTGCTGCTCCTGTGGCACGGCGTGTTTTACTGCTTGGGCGCGTACTTGCTGGCCGGGGTGTGGATTTACCGCTGGGCCATGGTGCCACTGGAGCTGCGGCACCTGTGGCTTGCGGGGGGCTCGGGCGTGGTGTTTTCCTCGCTGGCAGCGGTAGCTTCCTGGCCCCAGGTGATGCTTGCGCTGGCCGCACCTGCGGGAGGGTACTTCCTGGCCCGGACAGTGGTTCGCCAGGCGGCCCCCCGACCCTGGCCGCGCCGCTACGTGCTGGCGGCGCTGGCCACGGCCGTGCTGGCCGCTTGGGTGAGCCAGCAGTACATCCGGCACAACTGGCGCGATCCCAACCGCTGGGAGCGGCGGATCGCCCAGTCGGCCCCGTGGGTCATGCTGCGCTCCTGCCTGCAGGAGCTGGGCCGGGAAGACCTGCTGGGGCAGCTGCACGCTTCTTCTGACGAACCCCTGGGCGTGAAACTCCCCCCGCCGGTTCGCCGCGTGGAGCCCGACGTGCTGCCCATGACCCGCCCCCCGCGCAACGTGCTGGTGCTGGTGCTGGAATCAGTGGGTGCGGAGTACCTGGGCCTGTACGGCTCACCCTACCGAACCACCCCGCGCCTGGAGCGCCTGGCCGCCCAACACGGCGTGGTGTTCCGCCACTGCTACGTGACGGCTCCCAGCAGTTGCAAGAGCGTGTATTCGCTGCTAACGGGCCGGTATCCGCGTTGCGACTGGGGGCTGGTGCTACGCGATCAGCCCCGGCTGGCCGTGCCCACGCTGTTTGAGCTGCTGGCCCGCCGCGGCTATCGCACGCTGGCGGCCCACAGCGGCTACTGGTCCTGGAAGGGCCGGGACCGTTTCCTGCGTCACCACGGGGCACAGCAGCTCATCGACGCAGCCACGCTACAAGCCTCCCAGGTGAACTCCTGGGGCGTGGCGGACCGGCAAATGCTTCAGGCCGTGCTCCAGTGGATCGACCGCCAGCCCGGCAAGCCCTTTGTCGCCCTGGCCTACACGATCCAGACCCATCACCCCTACGTGGTGCTCTCCGAGCGGCCCCCGCGGTTTTCCTCCGGTGATCCGCTGCTTGAGCGTTACCTGCAAGCGGTATGGGAAGCCGACCGCCTGATCGCCTGGCTGGTGGAGGAGCTTCGCCGTCGCGGGCTGTGGGAGCAGACGCTGCTTGTGGTGACGGCCGACCACGGGGAGAGCTTCGGCCAGCACGCCCAGCGAATCCACAGCTTTGCCCTCTACGAGCCGGCGGTGCGCGTGCCGCTGGTGTTGCTCTACCCCGGCTGGTCCCGCCCCGGAGAGCAAGTGGAGCACGTAGTGCAACAGGTGGACTTGCTGCCCTCGCTTTTGCAGTGGCTGGGAGCGCCGCAGCCGCCGGACCTGGACGGCTGGCATCTGGGAGCCGCCGCCCCCGGGCGCGTGGTGCCGCTGGTGGCCACCGGCAACGGCATCCTCTTCGGCGCCCGGCAAGGCCCCTGGAAGTACCACTACCACCTGGAAAGCGGCCGCGAGGAGCTGTATCGCCTGGACCGCGACCCGGGCGAACGGGCCAATCTGGCCCGACAGCACCCCCGGCGGTGCGCAAAGCTACGGCGGGCCGCGGTGGAGCTGTTGCTTCGGCGTCATCGGGCCACGGTGGCCGGAGGCTTTCGGCGGTAGATTTCCCCCGAGGAGAGAAAGAGCATCTACAATGGAAGCGCCTGCACCGGTCGTTTCGCAACCCCCCACGCCTGCGGAAGAACAAACCTTGCCGCCCCAGAAGCCCGGCCCCGAGTGCCATCCGCTCCCCTGGCGCAGCGCCCTGCTGGTGGTGCTGCGCGGGATGCTCATGGGCGCCGCGGACGCCGTGCCGGGGGTCTCCGGCGGGACAATGGCCCTGGTCACCGGCATCTACCAGCGGCTCATCGTGGCCCTGAGCCGGTTCGACGCCCAACTGGTGCAGCACCTGCTCCGCCGGCGCTGGCGGCGGGCGTTTTACCACGTGGACGGCTGGTTCCTGGCCCTGTTGGGACTGGGGGTGGCCTTGGGCTGGGTGGGACTGGCTAAAACGATGCGCTACCTGATCCACCACCACCCTCTGCCCACCAAGGCGGCGTTTTTCGGCATGGTGGCCGCTTCCGGCGTAGTGGTGCTGCGGATGGTCCCCCGCTGGAGCGCCGCAGCCGGCGGGACGCTCGCCCTGGGGGCGCTTGCCGGCTACCTGGCCACCTCGCACTTGCAGGTGCCGCTGGAGCCGGGGCTGGGCTTTGTGTTTCTGGCCGGGGCGGTGGCCATCTGTGCCATGATCCTGCCCGGGATCAGCGGCATGTACCTGCTGGTGATCCTGGGCATGTACCGCCCAGTGGTGGAGACGGTGGACCGGCTCAGCTCAGCCCGGGCCGACGGAGGCGATCTGCTCTTTTTGCTGGCCTTTGCCACAGGAGCCGCCTTGGGGCTGCTTAGTTTTGTGAAGCTGCTGCGGTGGTTGATCCACCACCACAAGGGCCCCACGATGGCGGCGCTTTTGGGGCTGATGCTCGGCTCGCTGCATGGGCTATGGCCCTGGGGGAATGGCACCGGCGGAACTTCGGCCGGGGTGGGCGTGCCGGTGGTCATCATGGCCGTTTCGTTCGCGGCGGTGTTCGGGCTGGAGCTTGCCGCCGGGGGGCGAACCCCCGGAGGGCGTGGGGGCCTGGCGAGCCGCGGGCGTTAGTCCGCGGAGAAGCCCAAGAGCCCCCCGTGTTAGCGGGGGGAGATACGAAATCGGCTTGCGGCTTGCGACTTGCGCCGTACGCCGGAGCTTCCGCTCCGATGCGAGAATAAACGCCGGTTCTTGCAAACAGCGAGCCGCCGGCGCTAGCCGGCTCGCTGTGATCTGTGATCTGTTTTCTTCCACTGGAGCGGAAGCTCCCAGTGGCTACGGCCCTGCCGCCTCCGGGAGCTCGTGCTCCCGGCTCACTGTTTGCTATTCGCTGCTTGCCATTGGCCGCTGGCGGCTGGCCCCTTCGCTGCGGTGTTCCAGCAGCCAGAGCACCTCGGCGGCGATGTCCACCTGCAAGGCCCGAGCCAGGCTGCGCCAGCCGGGCACGGCGTTCAGCTCCAGCACCAACCACCGTCCTTGGGCGTCTTGTACCAGGTCCACCCCGGCTAGCGGAGCGCCGACCGCCTGGGCGGCCCTCCGGGCCAGCGAGAGTACCTCCGAGGGAGCTTGCGGCCAAGGCTCCACCCGGGCCCCGCGGGCGGCGTTGGTCCGCCAGTCGCCTGAGCCGAATCGCCGCACGCAGTAGCACCGCCGGCCCACCACCAGCACGCGCACATCCCAGCCCGGGTGCCGCAGGTACTCTTGCAGGTAGAACACCGCCCGGTGCTGCTCCAGCGTGCGCAGCAGGCGCCAGGCCACGGCCGGGTCTTCCAGCAGGGTGATCCCCCGCCCCTCGGAGCCGAAAAGCGGCTTGAGCACCAGCGGCAGACCCCACTGTTGGATCACTTGCATGGCTTCCTCGGTGCGCTGGCAGATCGAGGTGCGAGGCACCGGCAGGGCGTGCCGCTGCAAAAGCAGCGTGCAGGCCGCCTTGTCGATGGCCAGCTCCAGCGCCCGCGGCGGGTTCACCACCACCGTGCCTCGGGCGGCCAGCTCGTGCAGCAGGTTCATGCGAAACACCACTTGCTCCAGCGATCCCGGGGGCATGGAACGCACCAGCACCACCTCGTCCGGCTCGATGGCCTCCGTGCCGCTTGCCACGCGCAAGGGTCCGCCCTCGACTTGCGCCTGCAAGGCCGAAAACGGCAGGCAGCGCAAGGGGCATCGTCCCCGGGCCGCCCGGGCCAGGTCGCGGGCATACCAACTGCTCACTGAGCCCAATACTACCAACTTCACCGTGACTTGTTCTCCGCAAAAGGGGCCGGCTGCGGCGGTGCTCTTGGCCCGCAGCGGGGCTTTTGGTTTCATAAGGGGCGCGTTGCTTCGGCCCTTGTCCGAATCGCTGTTCCCCAGAGCATCCTGCCATGAATCAGCCAGCATCGAAATCCCCGGCGGCCCAGTTGCAGCAGTCCCGCCGCGAAAAACTGCAAAAGATCATCCAGTTGGGCCACGACCCTTGGGGCCACCGGCTGCAGGGGCGGCTGCCGATCGGCCAGATTCGCAAGCTGGAAGCCCAAATCACCAAAACCACCACCGAACAAGGCCAGGAGGAAGAACACGGGCCCCAGGTGCTGGCCGCCGGGCGGATCATGCTCCAGCGCAAAGCGGGCAAGTTGATCTTCATCGACATCCGCGACTGGACCGGCAAGATCCAGCTCTTGATCGGCAAGCGCCAAGTGGGCCAGGAGCAGTGGGAGCTGGCCCAGTGCTTCGACCTGGGCGATCTGGTGGCCGCCCAAGGAGAGCTGAAACACACCCGCACCGGCGAGCTTTCCATCTTTGTGGAGCGGTTGTGGATTATGACCAAAACGCTGGAGCCGCCGCCGGAGAAGCACCACGGGCTGACCGACCCGGAACTGCGCCAGCGACTCCGCTACCTGGACCTCACCTACACGCCCGGCGTGATGGAACGGTTCCAGCGGCGCACGCGGATCGTGCAGGCCATTCGCTGCACGCTGGACGAAGACGGCTACGTGGAGGTGGAAGGCCCCACGCTGCACGCCATTGCCGGGGGGGCCGCCGCCCGGCCGTTCGAGACGTTCCACAACGCTCTCGGGATTCCGCTCTACCTGCGCATCGCGTTGGAGCTGCACCTGAAGCGGCTGCTGGTGGGCGGC
This sequence comes from Planctomycetota bacterium, assembly GCA_026982835.1. Classification (GTDB taxonomy): domain Bacteria; phylum Planctomycetota; class Planctomycetia; order Pirellulales; family S012-138; genus S012-138. The sequence continues at coordinate 5,383 of JALSGI010000049.1, forward strand.
ATGGAACGGGTGTATGAGCTGGGCCGGGTCTATCGCAACGAGGGGATCAGCCCTCGGCACAACCCCGAGTTTACCATGCTCGAAGCCTACCAGGCCTACGGCGACTACCACACCATGATGGACCTGACCCAGCGGCTGGTGCTAGCGGCGCTAGCGGCCACGGGCCAGGGACACCAGGTTCCCTGGGGCGAGACGACCATCGACTTTACGCCCCCCTTCGAGCGAATCACCTACGCCGAGGCGTTTCGCCAGCACACGGGCGTGGATCCGGAGAACCCCGAGCAGGTGGCCCAACTGGCCCAAAGTCTGGGAATCGAAACCCAAGGCCGCCACCCGGACGTGATCAAAAACGAGGTGTTCGAGGAAGTGGTGGAACCGAAGTTGACAGGGCCGGTGTTTGTATTGGATTATCCGGCCAGCATTTGCCCGCTGACGAAGCGCAAACGGGACAACCCCCAGATCGCCGAACGGTTCGAGTTGTTCATCCAAGGTATGGAGGTGGCCAACGCCTACACGGAGCTGAACGACCCGGACTTGCAAGAGGAGCTGTTCCGCACCCAGTTGGCCGGGCTGCCGCCGGAGGAGTCGATGGCCCGCATGGACCACGATTTTATTCGGGCGTTGCGGCACGGGATGCCTCCGGCCGGGGGCTTGGGCGTCGGGATCGACCGCTTGACGATGCTTCTGACTGGTGCGCAGAGCATCCGCGAGGTGATCCTGTTCCCGCTGCTTCGCCCCGAAGGGAAAACGGGGGGCGAGGGCGTGGAGGCTTGAGGGCTTGGAGGGATACCGAGCCCCGCACGTCAGTGCGGGGAAAACGGCTTGCGCCGTGCGACTGGCGGCATGTGCCGGAGCTTCCGCTCAGGGGGTGTGGAGGCGTGGGGGCTTGGAGGCGTGGCGAGCCGCCGGCGTGAGCCGGCGGTTGAACGGCGAGCCGCGCACCGTCAGCCCGCGGTAGAGCCCCCCGCGTAAGCAGGGGGAGCGTGGCGAGCCGCCAGCTTGAGCTGGCGGAGGCGGCAGGGCCGCAGCCACTGGGGGCTTCCGCACCGGACAGAAAAAACCAACAACCGCGAGCCGGGAGCGTAAGCTCCCGGAGGAAAACGAGCTGGAAGCGTTTGTTCGGCTCTCCCCCGGCTAAAGCCGGGGGCTCGCCAAAGCGAGAAAAAACGCCGACTCACACGCCAA
>JALSGI010000050.1 GCA_026982835.1 Planctomycetota bacterium
CCGCTTCGGCAAACCGGTTGAGCCATTCCAGGTAGGCCAGCACTTCGTCGGTAGCCCGGCGGAGAAAAACCGCGTTGCCCCTGACGATGCTCTCTAGCAGCGATTTAGGAGCTTTGCCGGAGAGCTTACGCCCCTGGAACACCCAATCGGTCAGATCCTGATGGAGCTGGATTAAGCTTGGCTTATCGGACGCTTTGGCCCGAATAAACGCCATCGCCTGCCCCAGCCCTGCGCTCATAATCCGCATGGGCAACTTTTTAGCTTCCCGGGCGTAGGTTTCCTGATCGTTTTTCTTATAGTTCTTTTTAAGATTCTCAATGGCTTGCCAGGCGTGCTGTGCCCGGCGCTGGTCCAGTGTTTTCACTTCGGCAACGCTCATTTCCTGTTCTCCCATCAAGGAAGGTAAACGGATCAATCGATCCGCACGGCGCAGAAACCCTTACCGATGGTTTCGTCGCCGCCGATCTGGAGCACGGCGGGGCAACCCGCTTTGAGATCGTTGAGAATGTCACTGGCCGAGCGTTTTTCCCCGTTGCGTGAAGGGTGGGCCAGCACCACGGAATAAAACACACATTCGGCCGGCAGGAACTCCTGGTAAAACAAGGCTCCTTGCCGCACGGTCTTGTGTTCGTAGTCCAACCCGATGCGGGCAGTTACTTCCGTGGAATAGCGGGCAAAATGGGTGAACGTGTCGTCGTCCACCACCACCAGCCGTTGCTTGAAATGGTCCCGTTGATCGGGATCGTCGAAAGCAAGCCCGGCTAAAGTCTCCAGCAACACGTCGTCGTTTGGGGCCAGTTCCAAATCGAACTCCTCCAGCACCACGTGATTTCCCACGCGCAAGGGAGAGGTGCTGTGGGCGATGGCCTTCCCGGACGGGAGTGTAGGGGAGGTAAACTTTTGCGTTGGCTCCTTTTCCTGAGCGGCCAGGGCCAGGTCGCTTTTGAACCGATACAACACCCCCGGCGAAGTGACCCAGGCAAACACCCCCTGAAGCGACCGCACCGGAAAGGCAAACAGCCGCGCGTCGGTGACGCTTACCGCCCCGGCGTGCTTGTCGGCCTGGTCCGTTTCGGGGCCGAAGATCACTTCCACGGACGCTTTGTCCGAGGCCTGGCCGTTGCCGCCCCGGCGGTAGGCGTCCCGAAGTACCCCCTTCAGGGAGGAGCCGGGGATGGTGGGCCAGCGGGTGTGGCGTTCGCGTTGCACGGGCAGATCGACCACGCCCAGGGCCGTCCCCGAGCCGGGGTGCAAGGGGGTCAAGGCGTGAATCCACATCAAGGCCGTTGCACTGTGGCTACCCATCTTTCCAAACTCCTGTGAGATAGTGTCCCCAACCTTGTTGCTGATCCTCCGCTTTGTCACTAAGAACATCCGGCTGCGAAGCCGGGAGCTGCTTGAGGAAATAAACGCTTCCGGCCGGGACGGCGAAGCGGCTGGGCTTGGGACCGCCGCGGGCCAGGTCCCAGCCCGAGACGGACTCGTAGCCGGGCACCACCGCCGCTTCCACCAGCCCTTTCAGCACCCCGGGCAGCCAGCCCTCCTGGCACAACGCCGGAGTGGTGAGCACCAGCAAGGGCTTTTGGCCGGGGCCGGGCCCCTGGCAAAGCTCGTTCCACGGCTGCGGCTGCCGGGGAACCACCCGCACCTGCCGCCCCTCGCCGCCCAGGTGCAGGGTTTTGATTTCCTCCGGCCACTGCGGCTGGGGCAATTGGACTTCCACGTACAACACGCAGTGCAAGTTTTCCTGCGGCTGCCACAGTAACGAGAGAAACTCCGCCGAATAGATCAAGCCTTGGGTGACGGAAAAAGTGCGCGGGTCGATGCCGATCCCTGTGCGGCGGTCCCGGGCCACCAGTCGGGGCAGCTTGCGAGCCAGTTGTTCCCAGTCGGCTGCCTGCTCGGCCGATTGCAATAGGCCGCACTGGGCATAGGAGTCGCAAACATCTTGCAAGGTAATCTCTTGTTGGCCGAGCATCTTGGCCATCAGCTCCCAGGGGACCCAACCAAGCGGCAGCTTCTCCAGCTCCTCGGCCCCGAAGAACCAAAGAGGGCGCAGCTCTTTTTGCCCACTATAGGTGCTCTCCCAGCCGGGCAATTTTTCCCTGCCCCGGGGGAGTGGGCGCAACGCGACCAAAGGACCTTCTGCCCCGGTGGACCCCTTCGCGGAAGAACTTTCTGCTTTGTATCGCCAATGGGCCGGGGGGACGAAAAGCAAGTCCAGCTTTTCTCGGTGCTGCACGGCCAGCCAAGGGCCACGGACTTGCACCTGCGCCCACTTTTCCAGGTTTTGATTGGCCAGGGCTTGATCAAACGGACTGCCGGTGCAAATGTCAGCTTTCAGGCGTTCAAAATCGCACTCGTCCTGGCGCAACAGGGCCGTCATCACGGCTCCGGCCACGGTTTGCGGCAGCGGCATCGGGCGGCTGGTCGCCTGGTCGGCGGTGCCGAACGGGCGGCCGTCGCGAAAAAACAGCACATCCAGCGGCTCCAGGACCAAGCCGACGGTGTGGGTTTGCGTGGCTTGGGCGGTGCTCATCGGTCGCGTCCTCGTGCCAGGAAGGAAGCCGCTTGCCACAGCAGCACAAAGTGTTCCAAAGCGTTGCCTTGCTGTTGTTCGGGGGATTCCTGCGGCCAGCGCCGGGACGGTTTGAGCTTTTCGGTAAATTGCTCAAAGCATCGGGCCAGGAGTTCGCCGGCATCCTCCTCCTTTTGCTGTGAGGGCGGGGGAGAGTCGGGCAGGGTGGGCCGCAGCGCCTGGGCCACCCGGCGGCGGGTCTCCTTTTCGGCCCGGCCGAGCTGCCGACGAAGCAACGCTTGCTGCGCCTCCAGGGGAAGTTCCCTGGCCGCTTTCAACACCCGGTGGAGCTGATACACCCAGCGATCCGAAGCCGGGGTTTGTTCACCAGCGGTGTTCGAGGCGGGGAAGAAGAGCCGCGGGGAAAACAGTTTCCTCCACTGGTCCAGGTGTTCCACGAATTCCCAAGGACAAAGCGCTCCGGAATGTTCCCCGCTGCGGCGACGGATAACCAGCTGCAGCACATCGCGGCCTTGGTTTTTGGCAGCCTTTTCGGCATCGCGGGCTGCTTGCAGCACGCTGCGCAGGTCGTCCTTGTAGTGGGCCACCACTACCGCGGCGCTCATCGTGGCCCGGGAGCCCATCAGCATCCGCCACATGCCACGGGAGTCTTTTTCCCAGGGTTTTCGATAAGTCTGTTGCAGCTCTTCGGCGCAGGCCAGGACGGTTTCCAGCGGCAGCAGAGCCAGCACGTCGTCCCCGCCGGCATAGACCAACTGCCCCTGGTACTCCTGCACGATCTGCGGCACGAAATGAAGCGAAAAATTGGCCAGCGCTTCGCTGATGGCCATGTGGAAAGCCGGGGTGACGGGTCGCCGTTGGTCCAGTGCAGGATGCTGCAGAAGTTCCTTCTGCTGACCGTTTGCAGCATACTTGTTCTCTTTGAAGTGCTCTATAAGCTTCGGGTGATAGCTGTGGCGAAGGGGGGGCGACTGTTTCCCTTGCAGCCACTGTCCCAGCCGGTCCCCGTCCATCAAAAGCACGGCATAATAAATTGGCGGCTGGCCCAGGCAATCCGGGTGGACCAGTTTCTTTAATTTCTTTCGCAGAAGCTCGGGCGGCTTTTCCTCCTCTTCGGCTTCCTCACGGTCGTGCCAGTGGAGCCAGTGGCCGCTCCAGGCGAGTTCTTTTTCAGAACCGTCGGCCCACGTCTCTTTCTTTTCAAAGTCAAAGCCAGTTTCCGAATCCTTTTGCTTGGCTCGTTCCAGCCAGCACCGGGCGGCCACGGTGGCCGTGTCGGCCATCCGCAGCAAGCGGCGATCCTCCAGTTGGAACTTTTCGACAAAGAACACCGGGCCAGCAAAACGCTTGACCAGCGCCACCGAGCCGAGCCGTTCGCCGCGGCGAATGCGCACCCCTCGAATCGCGGTTTGTTCCGCTTGTTGCCAGAACTTGGCAAAGTCTTGCAACCGGGTCGGACCCATCGCTTCGGTCTGGCCGGTCATGCTGCACTTGGGCGGCACCCACTGGCCGTTGGGGGCGGGGGCTTGGGGCACTTTGCGCAGCAGCTTATCCGCTGCACCCACTCGCCCTAACAGTTCCATCCGCAACTGCCAGCGGCCGATCTCGTGATGAGAAAAACGCGGGCAAATCTCTCGGGCAAACTCGCGGATTAGTTTCAGGGCCTCCGGCAGATGGCCGTCGTCGCCAAACAACCACCGAGTCAACATCCGGTCAGGGTTTCCTTTGGCTTGGGGGTCCTCGTGCTCCTTGCCAGGCACGTCCCGATGCCAAGGAAGGACCACCGTGCGGAAGTCGAATTGGTTTTCGATGGCGTGGAGCCAGTGCTGATCCCACCCGCGGTCGATCTTCGAGAAAACCGGTTCCAAGGCGTTGTGCACTCGGTTGGATAATTCGAACCAGGCTTGTTCCGCCTTCTCTCGAACGCTTTGGGCCAGTTGTTCCGCCTGGTCGGGACCATCGCGCGGCCCGCGCGAAACCACGGCCACAAATCGGTTGGGCAGGCAGGGGATCAGGCGACGGGCCAGTTCCTCGCGTTGCTTGGATTCCTCCCCCTGGCCGAGCAACCAAGGGAAGCCAGGCTGGGGTTTGAGCCACAGCACATCCAGCAACGGATTGCCGCGCAGCACCGGGTAGATGATGGCCGTGGGTCCGTACTGCTCTAGCACCGGCGTCATGGCCTGGAACGTGAGATAAGAGAGAATCATGCTGCCGGTCCACAGGTCGCGCAGCGACCGGGCGCTGGCGATGAACGACTGCACCGGGCCGACGGAAAAAGACAGAAATGCCGCGCGTTCCTGGCCATGTTCCAAGGCTGGGGCCAGGGCGGCCACTGTGTCCATGTGCTGCCAGATGGTGTGATCCGGCACGCGCGTATCGGCCGGAAGCAGCGAATAGCCGGGATGAAGTTCCGCGAGCTTTTGTGGCAACCACCTCCACAGCGAGAGAAACTGCACCTCGTCGCCCGTGCGGTCGTACTTGCGGGGCAAGTCCTGGGCCAGTTGGCGGATGAAGTCGGTCACCTGTTGCTGCTGGAGCTGTTGCGGAAGCTCCGGTTCGGCAGGGAGCTCAGGTTGTGCATCCTCGGAGATTCCCAAGAGATGAAGAAACCGGATCTCGGAGGACGGAACGAGCGTTTCCTTGGCATCATCCCAATACGGGACGGGGGAACGCTCGAACGCCGAAGCCAGCACGTCGCTGACGAGCTTTACGTCTTGCTGATCCAGGTCGATAATGGCTCCCAGATATTCCGTCGCTCGGCTTACATGGTGGGGGATGTCCAGCGCCTTGTCCGGCGGATCGTGCAACCAGGCGTGCAGCAATAAACGGGCAGTGGGGTCTTTCATGGCGTCGGAGGTCCACCGTATCCCACGGGAAGAGGAACCGCGTTTTCCCGGGCCCCGTCAGACGGCACTCCCTGCCCACCTGGCAGAAGCCCCAAAACACCGGAGATTATAAGGGCGCAATTCCAGAAGGCAACAAATTAGCTAGGACAAAATCCGATCCAATTCCCCAGCCGGAGATGCCGCATGGCCCGAAACATCCTCGTAGCCACGTTGGGGCAAAGCTGGGCCGTGGTGCCGGAGTCCCTCTGGCTTTTCCTGCCCCACGCCCTGCCCTCTCCCCAAAGGACCGACCTCCAGCAAGACAGCCCAGCACTTCCAGCGGGTCGCGCAGGGAATATCCTCCCATACAGATGCTGGCTCAGGGAGTGCGGGTGACAATCAACACCGACAACCCGGGCATTTCCCGAACGACACTTTCCCGGGAGTTCTACCGTGCCGCAGAGATGTGCGGGGGATTGTCGCCCTGGGAGGTGTTCCAGTTGATCCGCAACAGCTTCCGGGCCGCTTTTTGCGACTACCGCACCCGGCAGCAACTCCTCCGCAAAGCCGAATCCGAGATTATCGCTTCCATCCTCCAGAATCAGAACGCCTCCAGCCTCCTCTGACGGCGCCCCGAACGGGGTGGCTGCAACCAGGCCTTTGAAGACCCGAGACAAACCCAGAAAGGGAATCTCTAAACGCTTCCAGGCGCGACAAGAGCAGTCTGCAGCTTGTACTTGGGTTTTTTGTTATCATAGTGGCGATGGTGCAAGAAGGCAGTCTCAACAGCCCCATAACAAAACACACTAGCAGTCTTTCGTACCCTGTGAGATTTTTGCAGGACTCGGGCGTGGCTGGAACTCTTGATTAAAATTAAAATCTCCAAATCGTCAGGTTTTTGATCCTTGTCATCTATACCATTAAAATCCAAGCTATCGCAGTCCATGATGCTACCACGAGTAAAATAATAGGAATCTCGCATAATACAACCTGCATTGCCCAAACGAATCGAATTCGCAATATCAGAGAAAGAACCGGTACCTGGAAGGCAAAACTAACAAGGCCCGCTACTCCCACGAGTGTCTCGCCCATCCAATACGCGTTAATTAGGAGTCCCACAAAACTGCCCACGAATCCACATAGCATGTAAACTAAAATAGGTATG
>JALSGI010000051.1 GCA_026982835.1 Planctomycetota bacterium
TGGCCCTCCCGTCGGCGCGGATGATGATCGTGGCATCCGAGGGGGAGCGCTGGGTGCGCTTGAGAAATTCCCGCTCCCGGTTCAGCACCCGCGGCAGGTTGGCCAGGGGCATCACCTCCCCGGCGTAGATGATCATCTCCTGGTCGGTGCCGGTGTCTTTCATCAGCTGGATGGTCAAGGCCACCTCGAAGGGTTGCTCGGGCGGCTTGGCCAGTTCGCTTTTGGGGAGCTGGATTCGCTGGTCCTGCTCCGCCTCGGTGAAGTTGATAATCAGCATGAAGAAAGCGATCAGCTGGAAGGTCATGTCGATCATGGGCGTCAGATCGGCTTCCAGCAGCTCGGTTTGCGCCTTTCGGTACTTCATGGAGTCGGTTCTCCAGGAAACTCTGGAGGTGCAAAAGCAACCTGGATCAGGCCGCGGGGCCCCTAGCCCTTGCGCACGGCGGATTCCAGGCGGCTCATCAAGTCTTCGCTGAGGATGCCGGCTTCCAGCACCAGCCGGGCCAGGCGGTTGCGGAGGATGTTGTACACGGCAATGGCCGGAATGGCGATGGCCAGCCCGATCAGCGTCGTGAGCAAGGCGGTGGAGATCCCTTCGGCCAGTTGGGCCGGCTTGGGCTGCCCGCCGCTGATGGCGATCTCGTCGAACGAGGCGATCATGCCCCAGACGGTGCCGAACAGGCCCACCATCGGGCTGATGGTGCCGATCAAGGCCATGTAGCTAAGGCGGTGTTCCAGCTTCATGTTTTCCTGTTCGCCGACCTCCTGCATGGCTTCCAGGGCTTTGGCGTAACCGGCCTGGATCTTGCTGATGCCGGCGGCCAGCACCTGGCCCAGCAGCGATTCGTCCTCGCGGGCCAGCTCGAACGCCTCGCGGTACTTCTTGCTGTTGAGGAACTCCTCGAAGGCCTGCACCAGGTCCAGCGGCACGATGTTGTCCCGCCGCGTGGTAAGCAGGTTCATCACGATCAGGGCCACCAGGGTGAAACTGAGGGCCAGAAACACGATGGAGAAGAACCACCCCAGGGCGCCCAGCACCCACTGCAGGCGGCTCTTTCGTTTTCCTTCCCCCTGGCCGGCTTGTTCCCCGGCCCCTTGATCGGCGGGTTGTTGGGCGGCCTGTTGGCCGCCGCCTTGGGCGGGTTGTTGTCCGCCGTCGTCGAATTCTTCCTCCTGGGCCACCGCCTGCGGCAGGGACATCCCCTGCGGCAACCAGACGGCCCAGACGAGCACCAACGCTCCAAACAAACATCCCAGTACCAGCCAAGAGACGACTCCACGCATGCGTCCAGCTCCTATGACGAGTTGGTGGGAGGTGGTATTCGGGAAAGGGGGTCCTTTTCCTTGATCGTACTTGGTTGGACAGTGCAGGTAAAGCAGCCCGCACTGGGCAGCTCGGCTAGGGGGAAGCCTTGGCCCAGGGGCTGCTTTTGTAACGGGTCATCAGTCGGGCATGGGCTTCGTCGGCCCGTTCCGGGCGTCCCAACTTGCGCCACAGTTGGATCAGGTGGTACAGCGCTTCGGCGTGCTGTTCGGCGCTGCGATGGTAGAGCAGATCCACGTGGAGGAAGGCCAGCAGGGCCTCCCGAGGCTTGTTGGCGGCCAGGTGGCAGCGTCCCAGGGCGTTGTATAGCCGTGCCCGCAACTCGTAATCCGTGGGCGAAGCCTTGGCCACAATGCCTTCCAGCAGGGGCACGGCCTGGTCGAACTTGCCCTGGGCGGCCAGCGCCTCGGCCTTGCCCACCGTGGCACTGAGCAGCAGGGAGTTCAACTCGGGCTTACCCTGGGCCTGATTGATCACCTGCTGGAACTGCCCGAGGGCCTGGTCGGCTTTCTTCTGCCGCAGCAGGGACTGGGCCTGCAGCACCTTGCCGCGGAGCTTCACGTCGGGCCAGGGGGCCTCTTCCAGCTTGGCATAGTATTCCACGGCCCGGTCCGGACGATTCAACGCCGAGAGCAACCGCCCGATCATTTCGTTGGCTTCAAAGTAGTGCCAGGAACCCTGGTTGTTGTTCAGGAACGTCGTCATGGCCTTGCCGGCTTCCTTGAGGGCGTTTTCGTCCCCGCTTTGCAACGCCTTGCCGGCCAGGGCCAGGGCCTTGTAGAACTCCACTTCCTGCTTGACCAGCAGGTCCTTGACGTTTCCGGGATCGAGGTCTTTGTACCGCTCGAAGTTCCGCAAGGCCATGTCGTAATTGCCGTTGACGACCAGCCGCCGCACGGTGCGCAAGGCGGGGGGTTCCTTCTGATCCAGGCTGATCCACTGGATCTGGTTGACCGGCACGGTTTCGGTCTTTCCGGCCCGCTGAATCTTGATCTCTGTGCGGGTGATCCCCCCTTGAGGGATGGTGCCGGTGAGCTCCTTGCCGTCCTTGAGATGAATCGAATCGGCCCCTGCCCGGCCCGGAGCCAGCAGAGCCAGCAGCAGAAGAGGAGTCAGCAGGGCCTTGCGGCGGCGGCGTTGTTTTTTGTGCATGAAGATCGGCACGGCAACGGCCGCCCCCAGACCCACGACGACGATCGCAAACCACAGCAGCATGTTGATTCCTCCTCCTTCGGTTTGGGTGGACGAGGGTTGGGAAGGGCCGCCGGTTCCCGAACCCGGCTGTTGCGGCGGCGAGGGGGTGTTGGCGGCCACCGGGGTCTTTGAATCCGGAGATGGGGCTTGTTCCTGTTGGCGTTGTCTTTCCTCGGTTTGCTTTTGCTTCAGGGCCAGCAGCCCCGTGGTCGGCTCGCCCAGAGCCCGCTGGATCCGCTTCAGCAAGCGGTCGTACTGCGGCCGCCAATCGGCCCCTCCCATCTCGGGGAACAGGCGGTAGGTGATGGCAATATCCTTACTGGCCCGCTTGAGATACTCGTTTTTACGGGCGGGGTCTTTTTGCAGCTCGGCCAGTTCGTAGTGGCAGAGGGCCAGGTTGTATCGAGCTTCGTGGAAGTCGCTGCGAAGCTTTTCCTGCCGCTGCAGGATGGTAGACATGTAGGCCCAGCCCCAGATGATCCGTTTCCTCGTTTTCTTGCTCAAGTACCCGGCCATGGCTTGCTGGTAGCGGCGGGTGTCCTTGGACTGCCGCCCCCAGTGCTGGAAGGTGTAAGCGGCCTCTTTTTGGGCGTCCAGGGCACTGGGTTTTTCTTGCAGCACTTTCAGCAGCAGGTTGATCGCTTCCTTGAACTTGCCCTGCTGGCGAAGGCAATGGGCCAGGCGGACCTGGAGGGTGGGCACAGCTTCGGGACGGGTGGACTGCATGGTGGCGATCAGCCGCTGGTAGGCTTCGGCGGCGCGGGCGAAGTACTTGGTCGAATCGGCCGACGTGCCCTGCACCCCGGTGAGCCCCTTGCCCATGCTCAAGAAGGTTTCGGCTACCCAGTGGAGCATGCCGGGGGAGGCTTGCTGGTTGGCGGCGATCTCGCCCAGGATGGACTCGAACCCTTGCACCAGGGTTTTGAGTTCCTGTTGCTTGGAGGAATCGTTCTTCAACGCGGCGATTTGCCGTTCCAGGTCCCGCCCCAGGGATGCATAGATGGCCATGAGCCGCTGGGCGCGCTGCTGGTCGGCCCCGCCTTCTTGCTGGACCATCTGCCGCAGCCGGCCCATGATCTCCTTGGCCTTGTCCATCTGCCGTACGCCCACGTAGGCCCGCAACGCCGCCTTGTATGTCTCCTCGACGAACTTCGGCTTGTCCCGGATCACCGGATCGGCGTTGGCCACCACGGCCAGGGGCCCCTGGGGACTCTGGAGCAGCTTCAAGGCGTCCGCGGCCCGGCCTTGCACCAGGTACAGCTGGGCCAGAGAAAGCACCCCACTCAAGCGGCTGTAGGAGACCTGCTGGTCCTTCAGCGCGGCCACGCCCTTTTCCATCCGCGTTTGGGCCTGCTTGAGCAACTGGTCCCGTTGTGCCGGGTCGGCTTCCTTGTCCGTCAAACGGCGCAAGTACCAGGACCACAGCAAGGCCCCGGATTCCAGGTCGGCCAGGGGGCGCTGGGGGGAGTCGGATGCTACGCGGTCATAGTACTGGATGGCCTGCTGGTAGTTGCCGTCGCGGGCGGCAAGCTTGCCCAGCAGCATCCAGGCTAGGTCGCTAGTGGGGTCGTTGGGCCATCGGCGGGCCAGCATCTCGGCCACCTCGACCAGCTTGCGGGCATGGAACGGCCGGGCATCCACGCTCTCTTGGTTGTACGCGTCCAGGTAACTGCGCAGGGCGATCTTGGCGCAATCCAGCGAGTTGGGGGCCGTGGGATAGAAGCGCGCCTGATACTGGCCCAGCACGGCCGCATCGTAATAGTGCCCCAGTTGGTAATGGATATAAGCCATCCGAAAGCGGATGGTGTGGATATCTTCCAGCGTGGTACTCTCGTCTCGCAGATCCAGGGCGGTGCGGAGCATCTTCAGGGCGTTTTCCCACTCAGCTTGTATCTCCCGGCGGAGTTGTTTCACCTTGTTCTGGTCGGCGTTTTTCCCCTTGGCCAGTTCGGCATCAAGTTCTCCCTGTTTTTCCTGGGCCGTTTCGATCATCAGCGTGGCCCGATCGCGGGCGTCGGCAAAATCGACCGGCTGGTCGCTCAGTTTTTCGTACTTGGCCAGCAGCGTGCGGGCGGCGTCGCGGTTGGGGTTGGGAACTCGGATCACCGGCCGCAGCACCCGCACCAGCTCCCGCCGCAGCTTAGGAATGTCCTTCTTGTGCTTGGGGTCCTTTTCCCACTTCTTGATCAAGGCGTCGGCCGCCCGGGCGGTCTGGTAGGCGATCAGCAGTCCTTCCTGGGAACGGTCTTCCTCGCCCAGGGTGTTTTCCAGCCACTTGGTTCCCTGTTCCAGCACAGCTTCGTACTTGGCCTGCCGGGGATCGTTCCACACCTCCAGTTGCAGGGCCACGGCCTTGTTCATCAGGTTGCGGAACGCCGGGGAACCGGTCACCACTTCGGCCACCTCGATCACGTCCTGAAAGGCCGAAAGCGCCTCCCGCAGCCGGCCCATCTCCTGGTAGCAGCGCCCCTCGAACAGGCGGGCCATCTGGCCCAGGAACCGGGTGCGGTTGTGCACGTAGAGGGTGTGGAACCGCTCTCGGGCCTGTTCCAGCAGTTGTTTGCGGCGGGGGTTCTTTTCCTCGAAGTGCAGGGCGAACTGGAACTCGGTCTGCCCCCAGAGCAAGCGGGCCTTGGCCCAATCGGAGTAGGCCTTGCGGCGGGCTTCGCGGACCTTGGGATCGGGACTGGCCGGGGGATAGATGCGGTATCTTTTTTCAAGCTCGGCCGCCGCGGTCTGGAACATCTTCAGGGCCCCTTCATAGAGCTGGTGGCCCTGCTGGATGAGTTTTTTCTTCTCTGCCGGATCGTCGGTCTGCTCGGCCTGGATCAGCGTCCCCTCGGCCCGGCTCACCTCTACGTTGCCCAGCTGCAACTTGGCGTCCGGGGCCGAAGGGTGCTTGGGCGATTGCTTGAGAAAGCGGCGGAAGTAGTCGGCCGCCCGATCCAAAGTTTCCATGCGCCGCTTCAGGTCGCGTGTCTGGTTGGCGGCGCTTAAGGCCGTCAGTCCCAGTTCGTAGGGAATGGTTTGTTTCACCTCCGGGGGCACGTAGGGCTTTTGCTGCAGCGTGTCCAGGTACCATTCGGCCGCGTCGTAGTAGCCCTGGGTGCGCAACGCTTCCAGGAACTCGGCCACCGGCTCTTGGGCCACACCGGCCGCAGGACCCCTTACGCACCAGGCCACGCCGGCCAGCACGATCCAGGAGAGAATCCGTTTCATCGCAGGTTCCTCACACGGGGACAAGGGCGGCCACAAGACATGCTCCAGTCCGGCAGAAGGAGGGACCAGCCGGGAAAGGATCCACTTGCTCGGAAAACCGAAAGGATCGCCACCGAAGCTCGCCGGAGAAAGCGTTCCGGCACGACGACCCTAGCAAGTGCCATTTTAGAGGGAATCCCTCGGGCAAGCAAACAACTTGTCCCAGGAGCACTTCGCGCATTAACCGCGCAGGCAAAAGACACCGCGTTCCTCTCCACTGTTCCCGGTCAGCAACCCAAAGCACCAGACGCTCAAGAGGACGTGTACCTGCTTTCTAATCGAAAACATCCCCTTTTTCAACCAGCCGAACCAGCTGCCGCCACCGCCGGGGGGAGCCGGGAGCGGCCAGGTCGTGCCAGCAGGGGGCAAGCGGGGGCCGAGCCAGCACGCCCGGGGAAAGCTGCGCGGCATGCACGCTCAACCAGGCGGCGCGAAACAAGGGGGAACTGGTGCCAAAGGACTTCGGCCCAGGCGCGCCCAGCGGACGGCGCAGACTGCGCACCGGCCGACTGCCGCTTTGCCAGCGGACCTGCACCCAGCCCAACAAGCGACGCGGACCGACCCGCTCCTCCCCGCCGGAAGCCGAGCTGCCGAAACGGATCATCACCGCAGCCAGCCCGCCGGGGGGGAGTACTCCCGGCCCCAGGGGCTCCCCGGCCCGCGTCTCCAGGCCCGGAGCGGGAAATTCCAGCCAGCTCACCTCTTCCCCGTACCAGCCTATCTGCAAGCTCAATCGCACTGCGGTTCCGAAG
>JALSGI010000052.1 GCA_026982835.1 Planctomycetota bacterium
GTTTATTCTTGCAACCGGCGAGCCGCCGACGTCAGCCGACAGTTGGCGAGCCGCCAGCTTTAGCTGGCGGAGGAGAATAACCCCCTGGATCAAGGGCAAGAGGTCCAACTGGCCGGGGCTACTCACCGGCCCGATGCACCGGCGGCACACCTGGTACCCGTTCCATTTCCCGTTGTGAGCGGCAATGGTTTGCAGGAAGATTCGCTGGTTGGGATTGAGAACCGGGGGCACGGCACGGCTCCCACGGCACGCGGCCACGGGCGAAGCGCCACGGGAAAGAGCAGCCGCGGCTTTGTGCAATCCGGCTAGTTGGAGGCCGCCTGGGGGCGGTTGCCGTTGCCCAGCGTGGAGAGGAACGCTTCCAGCAGTTTTTCAAACCGCTGGGGTTCCAGGCGATAGTAGTTGTGTTTTCCCTCGCGGCGGCGTTGCACCAGTCCGGCCCGCCACAACAAGGCCAGGTGGTGGCTGACCGCCGGCTGGCTTTGCCCCAGGGCCTGGCACAACGCCCGCACGTGCAGCTCCTTGCTGTGCAGCAGCTGGAACAGGATGCGCAGCCGGGTTTCGTCGGAAAGCAGCTTGAACACGTGAGCCAGGTCTTCAATCGTGCCGTCGGAAACATCCTGCATGGGCTGGTTCCTGAGCTGCTTGCCGAGGCGTTCGGCAAGAGGGGAAATCATCTTGCGGGCTCCTTTTTTGCTGCTGAACCCAAGGGCGAACCACGTCCGCCGTGACGAGGACCACCGGAAACCGGCTTGTGGATGTGTCGCACATCGACCGCTCACTGGCCGCCCGCTGGGCCCCCAGCCGGTCCCGCGCAAAGGACCCCGGGGCAACAGGCGCGCAATCCCTGCAAGGCTACCGCGAGTCGAAAACGGCGATGTGAGCCAACGACATGGGCTGCGGATCCGCCGGAGAGTTCCTCCCCAGGGAAGACCGCTGCCAAAAACCCCGTTTTTCGGAAAGAGCCCTCTTCCGAAAAACTCGTCCATCATTTTAATCCGCCACGCGGATTTGAATAGGAGGAATCGGCCGATTTTTTCAAAACTGCCCCCCCAGCCCGCTAGCACTGCTGGCGCTGCGGGGCGGCCCGCCTGAGCCTGCCGGGACTCTTGGCAGCACTGGTGAACAACAGTATATTATTGGCGGCTTTTGACCGTACCTGTTTAGCCAGCTAGCATGTGGACGCTTGACTCGGTGCTTCCGCACCGGGCAGGAAAAAGCGTGTTTTGTGGATAACAACGTACCTGATGAACTTGCTTTGATTCTTGCAACGGCGAGCCTCCGGCGTCAGCCGGCGGTTGGCCAGCGTAGCATCGGCCACAAACGGTAGCAACCGCGTGCTCACGCACGCGGCTCGCCGGACAAAAATCAACTCTTTTACTCTGGAAACACTCCATCTTGTGCTGGCACGCGAAACACGTACTTTTGACCGGACGCAGTTACGAAACCACACATGACAGCCCAACCTCCAAAACGCCCGCCCAAGGGACGCGGAGCGGCCGGGAATCCGGCCAACCGGTTCGAGTCCACCCAGTTGGTGGCCGACTGGGAACAGCTTCCGCCGGAGGAACTCCAGCAGCTGGAGCCGCGTCCGGCCACGCAGTTTCTGCCGGACCGTACCCAGCAGATCATCGCCAGCAACGACAGTCCCGATGTCCCGTTCACCTACAGCATCAACCCCTATCGCGGCTGCGAGCACGGCTGCGCGTACTGTTATGCCCGGCCCACGCACGAGTATCTGGGGATGAGCGCCGGGCTGGACTTCGAGACGCGCATCCTGGTCAAGCACGATGCGGCCCGCCTGCTGCGACGGCAACTGGCTCATCCGCGCTGGCAGGGGGAGGTGCTGGCTCTTTCCGGGGTGACCGATCCGTATCAACCGGCCGAGCGACGCTTTCGGCTCACCCGCGGCGTGCTGGAGGTGTGCCTGGAGTTTCGCCAGGGGGTGACCATCGTGACCAAAAACGCCCTGGTGATCCGCGATCTGGACCTGCTGCAGGCCTTGGCGGCCCAAAACCTGGTGCAGGTGCGAATCAGCATCACCACGCTGGACGCCCAGTTGGCCCGGCGACTGGAGCCCCGTACCTCCCACCCGCAAGCCCGATTGCGGGCCATTGGCCAGTTGGCCCAGGCGGGCGTGCCGGTGGGAGCGATGGTCGCCCCGGTGATCCCAGGCCTGAACGACGAGGAGATCCCCCGCATTCTGGAGGCGGTGGCTCAGGCCGGGGCCGGGCATGCGGCCTGGGTGCTGCTTCGGCTACCCTGGGCCGTGGAGGAGATTTTCCTGCAGTGGCTCAAGCGGCATGCGCCGCAGCGGATGGACCGCGTGCTGGCCTGGCTACGCCAGACGCGCGAGGGCCGACTAAGCGAACACCGTTTCGGGCTGCGGATGCGGGGCAGCGGCTCCCTGGCCGAGCATATCGCCCGCACGTTTGCCGTGTTTGCCCGACGCTACGGCCTGGATCGCCCCTTGCCCCCACTGGATACCACCCGGTTCCGCCGCGTGGCAGACCAACACGGGCAGCGGTTGCTGTTCGACCCCGAAGAGGAACACCCCGGGTGAACCAGCTGCCGCCGGGGGTACCGGACGGCGCGAGCCCCGAGCTTTGGCTCGGGGAGGCTTGGGGGCGTGGAGGCGTGGGGGCTTGGCGAGCCGTCGGCTTCAGCCGGCGGTTGCACAGCGAGCCGGGAGCGTAAGCTCCCGGAGCGTGCGCACGTCAGTGTGGGGAGGTCGTGGGTCTTGGGTCGTGGGTCTTGAAAGAGCCCCGCACGTCAGTGCGGGGAGAAACAGTATCGGCTTGCGGCTTGCGCCGTGCGCCGTGCGCTGGAGCTTCCGCTCCGCTGCAAGAAAAAACGTTTCTTCTTGCAACCGGCGAGTCGCCAGCTTCAGCTGGCGGAAAAAATAACGCCATGCACTTATTCGGCTCTCCCCGGGCTCCTAGCCCGGGGCTCGCCGGACAAAAATCTTTTGCTCTGGAAATGCTCCATTTTGTGCTGGCATGCTAAACACGTACAAAGCCGGGGGCTCGCCACGGAGTGCTTCCGCACCAATGCGAGAACAAGCGTCGGTTCTTGCAATCGGTCAGCCGCGCGCCCTCAGCCGGCGGAGAGCCTGGTCTCGGTCGAGCCGCTTTTTTCAAGAGTCCCAAGTTAGGTGAATCCCGTAGTGAGTTTTGGTTCCAAGAGGACTTCTTCAACGGGCGGCTAGGGATCGCCCGCCTCGTCGCGGAAACTGGCAAGCGCCTCCATCAGCTCCCGGCGGTGCTGGCGAAACGTTTCCGCGCGGCAGGTAAGCGTCAGCTGGAAGTGGAACCGCTCCCCGGGCACCTGCCGCTGCACGATCACCACCGCAACGCCGTCGCGGCGAGTGCGAATCACGACTTCCAAAGCGGGCCGGTCCCCCTGGCGAATGCGGGCAACTTCCACTTCCGCCCCCTGGTCCTGCCGGGAGATGAGCTGCGGCAGGCGCCGGGCCAGTTGGTCCAGGTCCAGTCCCCTTTTGGGAGCTGCCATCACGCTCAAGCGATCGCGGACCGCCCCACCGCGCGGACCCACGGCCAGAAACAACTGCCCGGCATGTGGACCCGGCACCACCTGCCACCGCTGGGGCACGGCAAGCGAAAACCCAAACCGCCGGTGGTGCCAGCGCCCCTGGGCATCCCGGCGCAGGTCCAGCTTGGGCAGGCCGAAGCGGACCGAGCCCACCAGCTCCTCAAACTCCGGTTCGTAGGCGAAAAAGTGCGCCTCGTCGCTCTGGAGCCGAAAGCGGAACAGCAGTTCCCCCTGGGGAAGCTCGATCCGCTTCTCGAAGTGCGGCGTGCCCTCTTCGGTGCGGTGTTCCCACAGAGTGACAAGCATCCCGGGGGCCGCTTCGGCTTGTTCCAGGCCCACCTGTTCCGGGTCCAGGGGCTTTTGTTCCAGCTTCAGCAGCCGCGGCCAGGCGGTTTTGTTGCCGGGGTGTTGTTGGCGATAGCGTCGAGCCAGCTCTTGCAGCCCCACGGTCCACACGCTCACGCGGCAGGAGACGTAGCCGGTGGGCGAGCCGCGATGCTGCGGCACGCGGAGCACAAATACCCGATCCCCCTGGCCCAAGGCCACAGGCCGCCACGCCTGCGGCACCCGCACCGTGAGCCCAAAGTGCTTGTTCTGAAGCGTGTAGTAAGCTGCATCGGGGCGTTGCTGGGCCGGGGCGTACCCGGGCAAAAGCGCCCAGGCCGCGGCAAGCCAGCCACCCAGCACCCACCCCGGGAAACGACGCAAAACCGGAACCGCAACGGCAAACGGCAAGCTCAAGCTCTCCTGGGCCTGGGGCGTTTCAGGGAATCGCGGACCGCTCTCCCCGCGGTCCGCCGCCAACCACGATCATGCCATATTTCCACATGCTTTTCAAAATGGCCTGGTCGGGAAGCTTCGGTTATGATGCTTGCCAGCCGGGGCGCTTTTCCTACTCCAACAGAGAGGAACACCATGCGTTGCTCCCTCGGTGTTGGCAAATGGCTGCTGGTGGTGCTGGCCGCCGGTTGGATTTGCGGCACGAGCCGGCTCCAGGCCAACCCCCGGCCCAACGTGATTCTCATCCTCACCGACGACCAGGGCTACGGCGATCTGCACGCCCACGGCAACCCGGTGATCCGCACCCCGGAGATGGATCGCCTGTGGGCGCAAAGCGTGCGGCTGACCAACTTCCACGTGGACCCCACCTGCTCCCCCACCCGAAGTGCCCTGATGACCGGGCGCTACTCCACCCGCACGGGCGTGTGGCACACGGTGATGGGCCGCTCGATGATGGCCCCCGAGGAGCTGACCCTGGCTGAGATCTTTGCTGCCAACGGCTATCGCACGGCCATGATCGGCAAGTGGCACCTGGGCGACAATTATCCGCTGCGGGCCGAAGACCAGGGTTTTCAGCACGTGGTGCGTCACGGTGGGGGCGGGGTAGGGCAGACGCCCGATGCCTGGGGCAACGACTACTTCGACGATCGCTACTGGAAAAACGGCCACGTGGAATCTTTCCAGGGCTACTGCACCGACGTGTGGTTCCGCGAGGCCATCCAGTTCATCCGCCGCAATCGCCGGCGGCCGTTTTTTCTCTACCTGGCCACCAACGCCCCGCACGGTCCTTACCGCGTGCCGGAACACTACCGGCAGCCCTACACCCGGCAGGGAGTGTCCCGGCCCATGGACGCCTTCTACGGCATGATTACCAACCTGGATGAGAACCTGGGTCGCCTGCGCCGGGAGCTGCGCCGCTTGGGGCTGGAACGCAACACGCTGTTGATCTTCATGACCGACAACGGCACGGCTGCCGGATGGCGTCCGCGGGCCAGGCGCCCTGTGGCCCGAGGCTTCAATGCCGGCATGCGCGGCACCAAGGGCTCCAACTACGAGGGAGGGCACCGTGTGCCGTGTTTCTTCTACTGGCCCGACGGCGGCCTGGTCGGACCTCGGGACGTGGACCAGCTTGCCGCCCACATCGACATCCTGCCCACGCTGGTGGAGCTGTGCCGGCTGCAAAAGCCGCCCGGGCCGCCGGTGGACGGGGTATCGCTGGTGTCGGCGCTTCGCGGCAATCGGCACGTGCTGCGCAATCGCGTGTTGTTTGTGCACTCGCAGCGCATCCCCCGGCCCCAAATGTGGCGGCGTTTCGCCGTGATGACCCAACGCTGGCGATTGACGGCGCAGAACGAACTTTACGACCTGCAAGCCGATCCCGGCCAGCAACGCAACGTGGCCCAGCAGTATCCCGGCGTGGTGCGCCTGCTGCGGCAGGCGTACCGGCAGTGGTGGGATTCGCTTACCCCCACCTTTGACCGCTACGTGCGCATTCACATCGGCTCGTCCCACGAACTCGTTACGCGGCTTACGGCCCACGACTGGCACTGCCCCGAGATCAAGCAGTGCCCCTGGAATCAGGGACTGATTCAGCGGGGTGTGCCGGGCAATGGATTCTGGGCTCTGTCCGTGGAACGGCCTGGCCGGTACGAGCTGCGCCTGCGCCGCTGGCCCCCGGAGGTGGACAAGCCGCTGGAAGCAACGGAAGCGGCCGTGGAGATTGCCGGGCAGAAACTTTCGCAACCGGTAAAGCCCCGGCAGGCCGAAGCCGTGTTTGTGCTGCGGCTGCCGGCGGAAGCGACGCAGCTGCGGACCGAGCTTCGCCGCCCCGAGGCTCCGCCGCGGGGGGCCTACTACGTGCTCATTCGCCGCCTGGGGGAGTGAGAACAAGCCCCGGGACCGGAACCCGGTGGATGTTGTTCTCGCAGCGGCGAGCCGCATGCGTGAGCATGCGGTTGGTGTCTGGCCGTTGCTATGCTGGCCAACCGCCGGCCGGCGCCGGCGGCTCGCCGGTTCTCCGCAGGCTAACGCCCGCGGCTGGCCACGCCCCCAAGCCTCCACGCCTCCCCCGGCTAAAGCCGGGTACGTGTTTAGCGTGCTAGCACAAGGTGTGATGTGTCCAAACCATAAAGCAAGCCGAAGGCTTGCCAGCCCAGTAGCCGGTGGTCGGAGCGCAGCGGAGACCACCGGAAAGCA
>JALSGI010000053.1 GCA_026982835.1 Planctomycetota bacterium
CAAGCCCACCAGGATCATTACCGCAAACGCGCCCACGGTGCCCACTACTTGCATCATCCGCTGCACCTGGTCCTGGTAGGTTTGGGCCAGGCGGTGGAGGGACTCGGGCAACTGGCCGCTGGTTTCGCCCACGTGCACTACGTCGAGAAAATCGGCCGGGAAGGCCCCGGTAGCTTCCAGCGCCTCGGTCAGCGAGCGGCCCTGGACCACGGCCTCGACTACCGCCTCGATGTGGCGGGTGTAACGATCTGTGCCGGTGCTGCGCAGGGCCAGGGGCAACGCCCGGCGCAAGTCCATGTCGGTATCCAGCACCAGGCCCAAGGACCAGGCCAGCCGAGAAAGCGCTAGCAGCTCCAGGAACCGGCCCAGCCCCGGCACCAGCCACAGCGTGCGTTTGAGCGGTTGGAGCCAAGAGGCTCCGGCCTTCCCCCAGCGGTAAAGCAGCCAGGAGCCGAAGCTCACGGCAAGCAAAAAGCCCAGGTAGATCATGCACCCGGCCGGCCCGCGCAGCCCCAGGCCCAGAATGTCCGGCAGGTCGAACATGCCGATGATAAGGATCAAAAAGCCGATCACGCCCAAGGCGGCCAGCAGCTGCAGCACCGGCCAGGTGATGGACGCCAGGAAGCCGCGTCGGACCTGGAGCACGTGGTCGAAGTGGTCGGCCAGTTGCAGGCACACTTCGGCCAGGCGGCCGCTTTCCTCGCCCACCCGCACCAGTTCCACCACCAGGGAGGGAAAGTAGCGGCCACTTTTTTCCATTCCCTGGGCCAGCGTTCCCCCCTGCTGGAGCTGGTGCAGGATGGCGTTTGCCGCCCGGCGATAGGCGGCGTCGGGGCCGCCGCTTGCCTCGCGTTGCCAGATGCGCACCGGGTCCAGTCCCGCCTGAAGCGCAGTGCCCACGCGGCGTAACATCCCGGCCAAAGCGGCCGTACCGATGCGAGGAGAGAACCACAAGGCTGGCCACAACCCTTGAGCAAGGGGGAGGAATTTGTGATCCAGTGGTCAATATACTCGCTCTGGGTTGCGGAAGTAAGCAGCCGTGCGTTCCGTTGGCCTTTTGGGCCGGGGACGGGAGAAACGGTCGCCCCCCAGGCTGCGGCACAAAATTTGCTCATCCCATGCGGCGAGTTTTCTGCCATAATTCAATGGCCCCCTGTTCCAACCGTTCCCCTAAAACGAGGTGCCCCATGAGCGAAACCGGCCAGGCCCCCAAAGAGGAAACCTCCTTTGCCGAAACCGCCTTGCGCCTGGGCGGCAAAAGCGCCGAAGAGGCCCAGCGCACCGGGGCGGTGGACCGCGCCGACGAGCAGGTCGAAAAGCTCTTTGCCCCCCAGTACCAGACGGCCAACAGCCCGGTCCACCGGGCCGTGTGGGACAAGCATGTGGACCCGGAGCTGTTCTGGGCCCCCGAGCCGCAGCTCGACCAGCAGGTGCAGCAGGTGATGGAACAATCCCTGGATGTGGTCCGCCGCCATCACCAGCAGCAGACCGCCTACGACGAGCACGGCAAGATCTCCCCGGCCCTGCTGGACGATCTGGCCCAGGTGGGCTACTGGGGGCTGCTGGTGGAGAAGCGCTACCAGGGGGCCGGGGCGTCGTTTTCGGCCTTTGCCTCTTTTCTGACGCGGATGGCCACGGTGGATGCCACGGTGGCCGGGCTGGCTTCGGTGCACGGGTGCATCGGGGCCGTGGACCCGCTCAACACCTTCGGCTCCCCAGAGCAGAAAGAGCGTTTCCTGCGGCTTCTGGCCACCGGGAAGCGGCTTTCCGGATTTGCGTTGACCGAGCCGGGAGCCGGGTCGGACCTGACGGCCCTGCGCACCGTGGCCACCCGCCAGGGCGATCACTACCTGCTGCGGGGCGAGAAGCTGTTTATCACCAACGCCATCCCGGGCCGCCTGGTGGCCGTGGTGTGCTTGATCGACCAGAAGCCTTCGGTGCTGGTGGTGGACCTGCCGCCGGAAGAAAACGAGCAGTTCCGCCTGCGGCGTTACGGGCTTTATGCCTTGCGGCGCACATGGAACAACGGGCTGATCTTTAACGATCTGCCCGTCCCGGCCGAAAACCGCTTGGTGCCCCAGGTGGGCGACGGGCTGACGATCGCCTACCACGGCTTGAACCGCGGCCGCGTGGCCCTGTGTGCCACGGCCGCCGGCAGCATGCGGGTGATGCTGGCCAGCATGATCCCCTGGGTGAAGTTCCGCCGCACCTACGGCGCCCCGATCGGAACCCGGGAGCTGGTGCAGCGCCGCTTGGCCTTGCTGGGGGGGCTAATCGTCGCCTCGGACGCCCTGGTTCGCTGGGGGGCGTCGCTCTTGGACCGCGGCTACCGGGGGGAGATGGAGTGCATTGTGGCCAAGATCTTCGGTTCCGAAGCGCAGAAGGAAGCCGCCATCGAGCTGCTGATGAAGACCCACGGCGGGCGGTCCTTCGTCCACGGTCACCTGTTCGGGGACAATGTGCACGAGTTCCTTGCCCCGTGTATCTACGAGGGCGAAGGGGAAATGCTCGGCATGGCCTTTTTCAAGTCGCTGGTCAAGGAGCACGGAGTGCGGTTCTTCCAGCCTATCGGCGAGGCCCTGCATGCAGCCGGGATCAAGCGGCCCAGCATGCTCAACCCCCGCCATCTCTGGGTGCTGAAAGGCCCGCTGTGGCGTTACGCCTTGTGGCAGTTGGGCTACCGCTTCCGTCCCCGGCCGCTGCCGGCCTTTGCCGACCTGCCCGGGGAGCTGCGCGGCTATGCCCAGTACGCCGCGCGGGCGTTGCGGCGGCTGGCCTTGGAGCTTTCCGGGGCGATGAGCCGCTACCAGTTGAAGCTGGCCGATCGGCAGATGCGGATTGCCGAGCTTTCGGCCCGGGGCCAGAAGGCCGTGACGATCCTCTGCACGGCCCTTTACGCCGGGCGGCAGAACAATCCGCTGGTGCGTCAGGCCGGGGAAGTGATCTGCCACCGCTTGCAGATGGAACTGGAAGGTGGCCGGCCTTCGGACAGCTACTTCCGCCAACTGCGCCGCCTGGGCGAAGCGCTGGTGGAGGAGCCGTTTCCCGGGCTGGAGTCGGTACCTGAGCAGGCGCTGCGGATCCTCATGCCGTACGAGGACTGAGCGGCGGGGGGCTCCGGGCGCCTCGGCCCGAGGAAGTCTTTTTCGGCGCGTTGTGCTTCGCTTCACACGCTTTCCACCCGGCAAGCCGCGTGCGTGAGCGTGCGGTTTTTCAAAACGGTGGCGTGGGCGGCTTTGTTTGAAACAACCAGGGCTGACGCCCCCGGCTTTAGCCGCCCGAAGAGCCAAGAAAAACGCATGTCGATCTTCTCCGCCGACGGAAGTCGGCGGCTCGCCGGCGGTGAATAAAAGCCGGCGTTGATTCTCGTCTGGCGAGCCGCATGCGTGAGCTTGCGGTTGCTTTGGCCGCGCCGTATTCTCCCCCCGCTTACGCGGGGGACTCTTGGTTGTGCAAGTTGACGTTTGTTTTCACCCTGGTGCGGAAGCACCACCTCAAGACCCAAGACCCAGGACCCAAGACCTCTGGTGCGGAAGCACCGGCGCAACAGCGCATGGCGCAGGCCGCAAGCCGATTCTCTCCAAGCCCCCCAAGCCTCTTCGATCAGACCAGCTCGGGCATGGGCCGGTACTTGTTGTGCTCCACCAGGTACTGCGGCCGCCCGGAGCGATCCACCAGCGTGGTGCGGTCGATGTCGATGCCCAGGCACTTGTAGAGCGTGGCAAAGACTTCCTGGAAGTGGACGGGACGCTCCTTGGCATACTCGCCCAGGCGGTTGGTGGCCCCGATCACCTGGCCGGTTCGCATGCCGCCACCGGCCAGCACGGCGCAGGAGACCTGCGGCCAGTGATCGCGTCCGGCGTTCTTGTTGATCTTGGGGGTGCGGCCAAACTCGCCCCAGACCACCACCGAAACGTCATCCAGCATGTCGTGCCGGTCCAGATCTTCGATCAAGGCGGTCAGTGCCTGGTCGAGCATGGGCATGTCTTCCCGGCCGCGCTTGAAGTTGCCGCCGTGCCAGTCCCAGCGGCTGAAGGCCAGCGTGACGCACCGCACGCCCACCTGCACCAGGCGGCGGGCGATGAGAAAGTGCTCGGTGATCCGCGGCGCTCCGTCGGCCACCGGCTTGGGATCTCCTTTGCCGTAACGCTCGCGCACCCGGGGGTCTTCCTTGCTCAGGTCCAAGGCTTCGACGAGCTTGCTGCTGGTGAGCACGCCGAAGGCCTGCTGGGTGAAAGCGTCCATCCCTTCCATCATGCCGCTGGCATCGGCATCGCGGCGGAAGCGGTCCAGAGCTTGCAGCAGCTGCTTGCGATCCCCCAGCCGCTCCAGCGATATGCCGTTGAGGATCATATCGGAGCGGCCCTCGCCGTTGGGGCGGAAGGGGGCATGGGCCGGGCCGAGGAAACCCGGCTGACCCGGATCGCCCCAGGGCCGGTGGCCCGTCTTGGGCGACAAGCCCACAAACGGAGGCACGCCCGGATCCACCGGACCGTAGAGCTTGGAGAGCACCGAGCCTAGTGCGGGCCAGCCGCCGGCCGGGGCCGGGCCCACCGAGCTACGGCCGGTCAGGCACATGAACGCTTCGTGCCGACCGTTGGAACCCACGATGGAGCGGATAAAGACGAACTTGTCGGCCATGCGGGCCATGCGGGGGAAGTTTTCGCAAATCTCAATGCCCGGCACGTTGGTCTTGATGGGCCGGAACTCGCCGCGGATTTCGCTGGGAGCCTCGGTCTTGATGTCGAACATGTCCTGGTGCGGCGGCCCCCCGGGCAAAAACACCATGATGATCCCCTTGTGCCGCCGCTGCACGCCGGCCTGGGCCTCCAGGCGCAAGATGTCCGGCAACGCCAGGCCGCCCATGGCCAAGGAGCCGATGGTCAGAAAGCCGCGGCGGGTCAGGCGATCGCAAAACCGATCCTGCTTGCGGTCCGGGCGTCCAAGGATCGTCAGCATGGATCGTTCTCCTTATGCTTCGGGCGGGAAGGTTCTCAGGCGGGAATGGCCCAAAAGGCAGGAAACACAGGGCCACGGTTCCAGCTTTTTTCGGCTTGCAGGATGAGGAGCCCGATTCCCAGGCAACCGAGCTTCCAACCACTACAAGTAGCATCGTATCGAATGGTGTTTATTGGTTCAATCTTTTTTGACAGCTTCTCGGAACATTTGTTCAGCAATGCATCGGTTGGCCGACTTCAGCCCTTGTGCTCCCAAGCCGGCAGGGAGGGAGGGCTTATGGGGCAGTGCGGTGCTGCGATTGTGCTTGCAAGGGGCTGGGGCAGTTTCCGAGTAACTTTTTCGCCTAACTGGGAATTTCCTTGCCGGTTGGCGCCGCCGCGTGGTTGCGGCATCCTAGGCAAAACTCCCACGAGCCACTTCCCTTCACAAGGAGGCAAACGATGGGAAGCACGGGGGCCTTGCTGGCCGCAGCCGGGGCAGAGCATGCGGAAGTGTCCGCCGCCACCACGGCCGTCTTTGCCCTGCTGTTGCTGGGGCTGATCGTGGCCCTGGCCCTGGAAGAAAAGCTGCACGCCAAAAAGTCGATCATCGCCGGCTTTTTCGCCATGGTGTGCCTGCTGGCGGGCACCTGGTGCGGCTTTCTGCCCTTTGAGCCGGTGGTGGTGGGCAGTCTGGTGGGCAAGGATCCCAATGTGCACGTGGGCGGCCACGAAGTGGCCCTGCCGGTCTATGTGCCGGCCATCGACTGGGAAGTGCTGGCCATCATCTTCGGGGCCAGCTTGTTTGTGGATGTGGTTTCCCGCAGCGGGCTTTTTTCCTGGATCGCCATCAAGGTGACCAAGGCCACCGGCGGCGACCCGTTCTGGCTGCTGGTGGCCTACGGGGTGCTCACCGTGGTGTTTTCGGCCGTGCTGAACAACGTCACGGCCATGATCATCGTCGGCTCGCTGACGGCCGTGTCGCTGGAGAAGTTGGGCAGAACCGACAAGCTGCTTGGGTTTCTGCTGATCGAAGGGCTGCTGACCAACGTGGGCGGGCTGCTGACGCTGATCAGCTCGGTGCCCAACATCATCCTGGGTTCGGCCGCCGGGATTTCGTTTGTGGAGTTCCTGCTTCGCAGCAGCCCCTTTGTCGTGGTGGCCACGGCCGGCACGCTGCTTTTGGGGGCGTGGTTGTTCGGCATCCGGCGGCTTCGGTCGCCCCAAGACCGGCAGCAGGCGGCCGAGCTGGTGGCCGGGTTTGATGAAAACAACGAGGTGACCAGCCCCGGTTTTTTCTGGTTCTCGGCCGCGATGACCGCTCTGTTTATCGGCACCATTGCCGCCGCCTCGGCGCTGCCGCTGGTGCGCGATTTGCGCATGGGCTTTGTGGCCCTGAGCTTCGGCGGAGTGATGCTGCTGCGTTACAAGGACGTGGCCGATCGGTTCTACAAGGCCATCGACTGGGACCTGTTGGGCTTTTTCGCCGCATTGTTTGTGGTCATCTACGTGATGGAGCACGCCCAGGTGCTGCACGCCTTGGGCCAGGTGGTGCAGCGGGTGATCGACTTTCACG
>JALSGI010000054.1 GCA_026982835.1 Planctomycetota bacterium
TCCCGCTACACGGCCAGGCTGCCCCGGTCCCTGATCGTGTAGCGGGAGCCCCCCTGGAGGAACCCCCCTTCCAGGTGCTGCTGCTTGCCACCACGCGTCCTCGGCCCTTGCGTCCCGAGCCGGCGGCGTTCCATCTCACCTTGGAAGAATACCAGCGGCTGCTGTTGATGGCCGTAATGGAAGTACTCCGCTGGCCCCAGGCCCGGCTGACGATCAAGCTCCACCCCCGCGACAGCGACGTTCAGTGGTACCGGCAATTCGTTCCCGAGAGTGAACGCCACCGTGTGCGGATCGAACGCCGCCGCACGCTCTGGCAACTTTTGCCCGAGCACCATCTGGTGCTACACATCGCCTCCGGTGCCGGGGTCGAAGCGGCCCTGGCCGGCTGGCCCGTGGTGGAGCTGTTGCCTCAAGGCGGCAACGAGTTGCTTCCGGCCAGGCGTTGGGGGATGTTGGGCACGGCCCGTTCCCTCGATCAGCTCCACCAGCAGCTCCAACGCTGGTTGAAAAAGTCCCCCCAGGGTCCCTTCGCCGAGCGGGAGCAAGTGATGGCCAACTTCTCCGCTGCGGCGGCTCCCCGCGTGGTGGAGGTAGCCTTGCAATTGGCCTCCGGAGGAGCTGCTCCCTCGGGCATCCCAAGTGGCCAGCCACAGCAGCTTCCCCAGCCGTCCCGTCGCTCCCGCCGGGCCACCGCGGCCCAGGAGGTCGCCCGGTGAGCAGTAGTTTCCTCCCCCTGGCCCGCTGGCGAGTGAAAGCCGCCCCGGGCACGCTGCTTCGGCAATGGGCTCAGGTGGGCTCCAGCACTTTGCTGGGGCAGGCCCTGGGGGTGATAAGTGCGCTTGCAATCCGCATGCTAGTCTCTCCGGCTGCCATGGGCATCTGGCAAGCCTGCCGCCTGGTGCTCAGCTATTCCAACTACGCTTCGCTGGGAGTGACCAAGGCCGCCGCCCGGGAATGGGCCGTGGCCACCGGGTCCGGCCGCTTCGCCTCGGCTCGACAGGCAGCCAATGTGGCCTGGTCCTTCGCCTTGGGAGCCGCTCTGGCGGTAAGCGCCGGAGTGCTGGTGCTTGCCTGGCGAAAGCACTCTGGCGGCGGTCCCTGGGCTGCCACCTGGGGGCTGGCCCTGCTGGTGGTGGGGCTGAGCGTGCCGCTTCAGCGGTGGGTGACGTTTCGCGTGGGGTTGCTTCGGGCCACGCAGCAGTTTCACCGGACGGCTGCCCTGGGGGTGCTGGAGGCCCTCTGGCACCTGGCCCTGGGCGCCCTGGGAGCGTGGCTGGGCGGGGCGGTGGGGCTTTGCCTGGCCGGGGCCGCCGGGCTTGTCTGTTCGGCCTGGTTCCTGCACCGCTGGAGTGCTCCCCGGCCCAAGCTGGCCTGGGATGCGGCCATCGCCGGCCGGCTGCTTCGCACCGGCGTGCCGCTGGTGCTGGGCGGCACGGCGTTTTCGCTGTTCCGCTCGCTGGATAAGCTCATGCTGCTGTTCTACCTGCCCCAGGGAGAGTTTGCCTTGGGCTGCTACAGCGCGGCCCTGCTGGCCCAAGGGCAACTGTTCGGACTGGGCAACACGCTGGCCGGGGTGCTGGGCCCACGGCTGGCCCGGCGCTTGGGCCAAAGCGGCTCACCGGCCCAGGTGGCCGCCGCCGCACTGCAAACCACCCGGGCCCTGGCGGTGCTGCTTGGCGGGCCTGCCGCCGCGGGAGTGCTTTTGGGCCCCTGGGTGTTGGGGTTGCTGCTGCCTGCCTACGCCCCGGGCCTGGTGGCCCTGCCCCCTTTGGCCGCCGGGGCCTTGGCCCTGGTGCTGGCCCTGCCGGCCCAACATGCCCTGGTGGCCCTGGACCGCCCCCGGCGGTTGCTGGCCGTGGTACTTGCGGCTTGCGTGGCAGTGGCCTTGGGCAATCACGGGGTGCTGCGGGCCGGGTACGCTCTGGCCGGAGTGGGCTGGATTACCTGCGCAGTGAACTGGGCGTTTCTGCTCGCCCTGACCAGCACCGCCTTTGCCTCGGCCATCGGGTGGAAGAAGCTACTGCGGCAATGGCTTCACCTGGCCTGGTCGGTCGTTCCACTGGGAGCGGCCCTGCTGGTACCTGGGCAGGATGTTTACGTTTTGCTGCTGGGGCTCCTCGGCGTGTTGTTGCTGTGGATCGGTGTACTCTACCTGCACCGGCGGCAGTTGCACGAGGTGCTTTTGACCCGGGAGAGCTAATGCGATGATTTCCGCTTCCACTTCCGGCGCCAACCCCGGCAAACGCCCCCCCTGGGCGGAGCTGACCCGGCGGTGCCAGAAGCCGGACCATCGCCGCGTGGGCAACTGGATGGCCCGGCGCGTGGTGCGCCCCGCGGCCCAGGCCATCACCTGGTTGCTGGCCCCCTGGCCGGTGTCGCCGGACCTGGTGACGCTTTTGGCCTGGGGCGTGTTGCTCGGGGCTGCGGTGGCCCTGGGGCAGGGCACGCCCGGTGGGCTTTTGGCCGGGGCGGGCTTGCTGCAACTGTGGTATCTGCTGGATCACGTCGATGGCCAGCTGGCCCGACTCCAACGCCGCGAAACCCTCCAAGGCACACTGCTGGACTACCTGATGCACCACAGCTTCTGGTTCTTTGTCCCCCTGGGACTTGGCTGGGGGGTGTTCCAGGCCACGGGGGGCTCCGGGTGGCTTTTGGCCGCAGCGGCCTGGGCCTGGGGAGCGTGGCTGCTCCACGGGGTGCACGATGCCCGATACAAAGCGTTCTTCAAGCGGCTCAAACGCACCCGAGGGCCGGTGCAACTGCGCCGGCAGACTCCCGGGCCACAGTCCCCGGGCCGCTGGCCTGCCACCTGGGCGGCTCGCCTTCGCTACCTGGGTCGCAAGGTGAGCGAAACCCACGTGGTGATGAATCTTCTTTTGCTTTTGGCCTTGGGATGCTGGGGGTGGGGCTCCCGGCAGCTTTATCCGCTTCAGCTCTATCTGGGGGCGATGGGGCTTTGGGCCCCGGCGGCGGCCTGCGCCCTGCTTTGGCGCGAAGTGCGCCTGCGGCGGGCCGAAGCGGAGTTCGCCCGATGGTTCACCCCGGCCCCGGGCCACCGCTGGCACTACGAGCCGGGCCGGTGGCTCGTCTTGCCTGGAAAGCTGGCCGCGGAGCAAGCCGCCTCACCGGCGGAGCACGCCACCGGAGAACCTGCCGCTGAGGAAAAACACTCCCCGGCAATCTCTCCCCGGTGAAGTGATCCCCGGAAATCAATATTCTCCCCCCGGCGGCGAACATCCCCCAGGCACTCCCGCGGTGCCACGACGCAGCGGGAAAAGTTTTTCTCGCCGGTTGCTCAACACGGCGCGGGAAAACCGCTAAGATGAAACGCGCCTTGCTAGGGGCGTTTGGCACCAATCACATCCATCGGAGGGGAACCGATGCCCGAGCCACGCGACCATTTCCAGCAGCGCGGCTGGATCGAGACCATTTTGCGCTACATTCCCGGCTTCCGAGGCTACCTGGAAAAAGAATACCGCCGCGACGCGGATCGCCTGTACCGGGAATACCTGGCCGAGCAACTGCGTCACGCCCGCTCCGCACTGGACCGCCTGGGACGCGACCTGGTCCAAAAGGCCCAACTGGACCTGCTGCCGGTGCTGGAGCGCATCGCCGGCCGCATCGACCACCTGCGTAGTCGCATCGACGGGGCGGTGCGCGGCTACAGCGGCTTTTTCGACCTGGTGCAAATCACCGAAGAAACCCTCGATCGTGTTTATGCCCATGACGGGGCGCTGGTGAACCTGTGCTACGACCTGGCCCAACAGGCCAAGGCCCTGCAAGCGGGAGCCGAAGACTTGTCGGCCCAACTGGATCGCATCGCCGCCCGGGTCGATGAGCTGCACGAGCAGTGGGACGGCCGCGACCATATTTTGCAAGGGTTGGTATAATGCGGCCTGCGGCGTGCGCTGCCGCGTCGGAGCTTCCGCTCCAGGCAGGAGCGAAACATGTTTACCAGAAACAACGTGCATGGTGAAACCGCGGCTCGCCAGGAGGCTCGCCCTCCCGGGGCTTCCGCTCCAACGCAAGAACAAACGCCAAACAAACAACGGCGAGCCGGGGGCGTAAGCCCCCGGAGGCGGCCAGAGAACACACGTTTGATTTGACGATCCACTCCGCAAGCTCACGCTTGCGGCTCGCCAAAACAAGAACAAACGTCACTGCACACGAACCGGCAAACCGCCGACAGAGCTCGGCACCAGGAGACCACCCACCACAACGCCGACAACGCCACCACACAGGAGGACCAAAATGGGCATCCGCTTGGAAGTGATCCAGTTTTTCGACGAGACCGGGCAGTCGCTCGTGCACCGCATCCCCCCCGAGGGATCGGCTGACATCAAGTACGGTGCCCAGCTCATCGTGCAGGAGAACCAGGAGGCGGTCTTTTTCCGCGACGGCAAGGCGATGGACCGCTTCGGCCCGGGCCGCTACACGCTCACCACGGCCAACGTGCCCATCCTCACCCGGCTGCTGACTATCCCCTGGGAACGCTCCCCGTTTCAGGCCCAGGTGTATTTCATCGCCAAGCACCTGTTCGTGGACCAGCGTTGGGGCACGCGGCAGCCGATCCCCTTGCGCGACCCGGACTTCGGCATTGTGCGGCTGCGGGCCTTTGGGAAGTATTCCTTCCGCGTGATCGATTCGGCCGTACTGCTCAACACGCTGGTGGGCACGCAGGGCAAGTACACCACCGAGCAGATCACCGACTACCTGAAAGACCTCATCGTCTCCCGCATGGCCGACCTGCTGGGCACGCTGGGCATCGGCGTGCTGGACCTGGCGGCCAAGTACGACGAGATCGCCGCGGGCACGCGAGCCAAGGTGGCCGAGGAGTTCAACAAGTACGGGCTGGAGCTGGCCGACTTCTTTATCAACGCCATCACTCCGCCCGAAGAAGTGCAAAAGGCCATCGACCAGCGGGCCGCGATGGGCGCCGTGGGCAACCTGAACCAGTACATGCAGTACCAGGTGGCCAACTCCATGCACCAACTGGCCCAAAGCGGCGGCGGCGAGGGGGGAGCGATGGGCATGGGCCTGGGGGCCGGCTTTGGCATGATGATGCCGCAGATGATCCAGCAAGCCATGCGGCAAGGGCAGGCCCCGGCAGGGCCTCCCCAGGGAGGCGGCTCGCCCCCGGCCCAAGGCCCCGCAGGCGGCGGCAGCTCTCCGGCTCCGGCAGCTCCCGTGCCGGTCGCTCCCGCAGCAGGAGCTACCGGTGGCCCCAGCTTCGACGACCTGGCTCCGGCGGGTTCGCCCCAAGCCACCACGGCCCAGGCCGCAGACCCCAAGCAACTGGTCAAGCAGGTCATCACCGCGGCCGGCTACAGCTTGCAGGAGGACAAGCCCGAGCAGTGGCGCGTGACCGTGCCGGTGGGCTCCACGCGCAAGCAGGTAGTCTATGTGCTGTTTGATCGCAAGGACGCCGAAGGGGACCCGCTGGTGAGTTTCCTCTCCTACTGCGGTCCGGCCACCCAACGCAACGCCATGCAGTTGCTGCGCTACAACACGCGCCTGGCCCACGGAGCGTTTGCCGTGGTCAAGGCCGGCGGTACGGAGATGGTGGCCCTGGTGGCCAACCTGCTGGCCTCGGCCCTGGATCCGCTGGAGGTGAGCCGCACCTTGAGCGCCGTGGCCTGGCAGGCCGACCGCGTGGAACAAAAGCTCACCGGCGGCGACGACCGCTACTAGAGGCCGCGTGCCGCCGCCGCTTGTCTCCGGCAACGGCGCCTATTGTTCCTTGTTCCAACTGGTGATGTCGTCGCCGGAGCCGTTTTCGTTCTGCCGGTTGGGACCGTTGGACCAGATCTTCACCACCGCCTGGCCCGTGGTGCTGTCGGTCTCCACCTGGTAGTTGAGCACCTGGCCCCAGGGGTCCTTGGGCAGCTCGTCGATGTAGGGGGCCATGGGCTTGCCGTTTTTATCCACCGGCTTGAGCAGTTCTTCCAGGCTCTGCGGGTAGGTGCCGTCGTGCTGGATGGCGTAGCGTTCGATCTTGGCCTGCAAGTCCTTGATGGCCACTTCGGCCGCCTGGATGTAGGCCTGTTGCTGGGTGCCGGTCAGCCGCGGCACGACCAAGGCCGCGATCACGCCCAGGATCACCAGCACCAGCAACACCTCCAGCAGGGTAAAGCCAGTGCGTCGTCGCCGGGCAGGTGGGTTGCGTTTCATGGCAGGGACTCCTTGGGTTCCAGGGGGAAGTTTGGTCGTCGGGGTTGTCCGTCTCGGTTCTTTCGGGCCGTTGCGTTACATGATGCTGGAGCTTTGCAGGATGGGGCCCAGCAGGGCGATCACCACAAACAGCACCATGCCGGCCATGAAGATCAGCAGCAACGGCTCCAGCAGCCGCACCAGGGCGTCCAACAGTCGGGCGGTGCGGCGTTCGATGGTTTCGGCGATGTCGATGAGCACTTGTTCCAGGTTGTTGGCCTCCTCGCCCACGGCGATCATTTCGATTACATCCTCGGGGAACTGGCCGCTTGCGCCCAG
>JALSGI010000055.1 GCA_026982835.1 Planctomycetota bacterium
GGGAAAGGTCCAGAAACCGGGCAATGTAATGGCCGCTTTTGCTCCGCAACACCGCCTCCCGACCCTTTTCGGAAAGCGTGACCACGAAGAACGTAATCGCCGTACAGAGCAGCACTCCCTGGGCCAGCCCGAACAGGCCGCCGATCTGGTGGTCGAACTCTTTCAACCGGATCCGCTCCAGCGTGTTGGAAATGCCGCGGAACACCAGCCACACCCCCAGCGAAGTGGCCAGGTACAGCACCAGCATGGCCGCGAAGCGGTTCCAGGGGGCTTCTTGCGAGATGAAGGGGGCCAGTTGCGGGCTGAACCGTAGCGCCACCAGGTAGCTGACCACGATCGAGGCGATCGCCGCCAGTTGCCAGGCCATCCCTCGCCACAATCCCCAGATGGTGCAGCCGGCCAGCACCGCCAACATGATCAGGTCGTAGGTGCCCATCTCGGCTCTCCTCCCTGCTAGCCCGTGGAAAAAGGCATCCTCGTACCGTGAAGGATCAAGACGTCGCAGCATCATAGTGCCAAGCTGCGGCTGGCCGAAGAGCAGGGGTGCTGGCAGTGCCGTCACGGTTGCAGTCCCCTGCGACCCCAATGTTGCCGACAATAAGTGCAGGCCGAAGTTCCCTCCGCCCGGCAACGAGGAGCCCTCCAGCATCACTCGGGAACGCTTGCAGTAGCAACGAGCGGTCATGGCCAACTTTCGCACGCACATTACCGTCAGCACTGCCGCCGGGGCAGCCTACGCCGCAGCAGGCTATAGTCTGGGAGTTCCCTGGGAGAGCTGCCTGCTGGCCGCCGGGCTGTGCAGCGCCGGCGGAGTGTTGCCCGATCTGGACAGCGACCACAGCGTCCCGCTGCGGGAAACGGTTTCTTTCACCGCCGCCGTAGTGCCCTTGCTGCTTTTGGACCGCTGGCGGCACATGGGCGTGAGCACCGATCTGATCGTCCTGCTAGCAGGGGTGCTCTACCTGGCCATTCGCTTCGTGTTGTTTCCCTTGTTGCGATGGTACACGGTCCACCGCGGCATGTTTCACAGCATCCCGGCTGCCATCATCTGCGGCGAGCTGGTCTGGCTGCTGACCGACGATCCCGACCCCAAAGGCCGACTCTACAAGGCCGCGGCCGCCACGCTGGGCTACCTGGTCCATCTGGGGCTGGACGAGCTGTACAGCTTCCAGCGCCGCGGAGTGCTCCTTCGCCGCAAGCGTTCGGCCGGCACGGCGCTGAAGTGGTGGGGGCCCAGCCTTTGGGCCAACATCACCACCTACGGCAAGCTGGCCCTGCTTACCACGCTCATCCTGCAAGGCCCCTTCTGGCAGCAGGCCGACTCCCCCGCGGCCCGAACCCGGCACTCGCCCAAGCCGGCCGTGCGGCAATCCGCCACGGGGACCGCGCCGGGGGAAAAGGAGATGCCCTCCCCCCTGGAACAACTCTGGCAAGCGCTGCGCCCGGAGGCGTCGCCGGGACGGTGAAAGCGTGGGCCGTGTTTTTCGTTCTCCCCGCACCCATGCGCGGGGCTCTTGGCCCGGCGAGCCGCGAGCGTAAGCTCGCGGTTGTTCCGGGCAACAGCGGCCGTTGCACCGTGCGAAGCAACCGGAGGCTGACGCCGGCGGCTCGCCAGGCGAAGCACATAGCGACGACATCGGCGAGCTCCCGGCTTCAGCCGGGGGAGAGCCAAATGAAACACCGGTTTGCTACCGCTCCCCGCCGACTCAAGTCGGCGGCTCGCCACGCCTCCAAGCCTCCACGCCCCAAGACGGCACACGCCGAAACGCACCGGCGGCCCGCTGCGCTTAGAAGCGTTTGGTGCTGTCCAGAAGCAGCGTGACCGGGCCGTCGTTGGTGAGGTGGACGTGCATGTGGGCCTGGAACCGGCCTTGGGCCACTTTGAGTCCGCGGGCCTGGAGCAGCTGGATCACCCGGGCGTAGAGCTGCTGGGCTTTTTCCGCCCCGGCTGCCTCGGTGAAGCTGGGCCTGCGCCCCCGGCGGCAATCGCCCAGCAGCGTGAACTGGCTCACCACCAGCACGGCCCCGCCCACCTGCTCCACCGAAAGGTTCATCTTGCCCGCCTCGTCCTCGAATACCCGCAGCGTGGCGATCTTTTCGGCCAGGTAGGCGGCGTCTTGTTCGGTGTCGGTTTGGGCCACGCCCAGCAGCACGAGCAATCCGGGACCGATGCGGCCCACGGTGCGACCCTCCACTTCCACTTCGGCCTGGGAAACGCGTTGGATACAAGCTCGCATGGCCGGCGTTAGTCCTCCAGTCCCTTGGCGCGGCGGATGGCCTGCACTTGTTCCACCAGGCGGCGGATGACCTGCTGGTTGCGGACGATGTGGGTCCACTGCACGTAGGCGGCGGCAAGCTGCACACCCAGCACCAGGAAAGCCGCCCCCAGGTGCAGGTCGCTCCATTGCAGTCCGGCGAAGGCGTCCGGGGGGACTTGGGAGGTGGGATCGGCCGCGGCCCCCAAGGCCACCAACCCCACCAGCGACAACATGGCCAGCAGCGTTACGGGAAACGTGCGCCGTTTGAGCAGTTGGCTTTGCCGGTGGCACTGCGGGTCCAGGGCGTAGGTTTCGGTCACTTCGCGGCACCAGCGACTGGTGCCCACGAAATAGGTGATCACGATCCCATGCACCAGCATGCCCAGCTCCGCCGTGAACACGCCCAGCAGCAGGTGCAGCCGCACCTGGGGGCGTTGTTCTCTGGCCAGAGCGTGGCGATCCTCGGGCAATTGCAGCCCCAGTACCAGGGTGGCGCAGAACAGCACCAGCAGCACCAGCAGCAGGACGACGAAGTATCGGTTCACCGGGGTCAGGTTTTTACTTGGCCAGGAGGAAGGAAGCCCAAGCCCCGCAGATCACTTACGGTAGCAAGGGAGTGAGGGTTTGCCAATCAGGCCTCGGGGGAGGCGGCGGGCCGGAGCAGCTTCAGCCCATGCAACCGCCGTTGCACTTCCGACATCGAGGGACGTTTTTGCGGCTCCTTGGCCAGCATCTGCTGGATCAATTGGGCGAATTCCGGCTCCAGGCGGCGGCAAGCCACGCGTGGGTTGGGCGGGGGCTGTTTCAAATGCCGGTTCAGCAGTTCATTGACGCTGGAGCCGGTAAAGGGGGTCCGCCCGCACACCAGCTCGTAAAGTGTGCAGCCCAGGCTGTAAACGTCCGCCGGCAGGTCCACCGGGCGGTTGCGAAGTTGCTCCGGGGCGATGTAGCTGGGCGTGCCCTGGATGTTGCGCTTGCGCGGGAGGAGCCGCTCCAGCGTTCCGGCCCGCAGGCGAGCCAGGGCAAAGTCGATCAGCTTGACCTCTCCTTCGGGGCTGACCAGAAAGTTGTCCGGCTTGATGTCCTGGTGCACCAGCCCCTGCTCGGCCAGGTAGGCCACGGCCTGTACGGCCTGGGTCACGATGCGATCCAGATGGTTCTCATAGCTGGCCAGCCCCTGGCGGATCCATTGTTTCATGCTGGGCACGCGAAACAGCTCCAGCACCAGGTAAGGGGTTCCCTGATGGGTGCCGGCGTCGATGGCCTGGATGACGTTCGGGTGCTGGAGCTTGCGGAGCTGCTGGTATTCGTTTTTCAGCAGGGCGATCTCTTCCCCGGTGGCCGAGCTGCTTTGGAGCCTCTTTAGGGCATAGCGGCGGCCTGTGGTGTCCCGTATCACTTCCCAAATCTGCGTCGCCTTGCCGGTATTGATCAGGTTCAGCAGGCGGTAGGGACCGATGAGTTGCATGGTGGAAAGTTGCTTTGCGGGCTTGCGTTCTTCTCTGCCGAAACGGGGCCCGGACGAGAGCCGCCCCCCTGCCCTCCCCTTTCCCTCCAAGCTGCACGGCGCCGAAGCGTCGGCAAGGGGCCTGCGGTTGCCTCCTCCTTTCCATATTGCGCCGCCCAAGCCACGGCGGCCGGTCCGGCCTGGACTTTGCCGCACATTCTCCGGCGGTCCGCCGGGAGTTTCCGAGCGCGGGGCGGCGTTCTTTTTTGCCGCAGGGGAAGCCAGCCGGTTGTGGTTCAAGAAACGGGCGTTTGCTGTACCGCGTAACGGAACCGGGCGGCCAGCATGTTCTGGCCTTCTTCCGGTCCCGGAACCTGGCTCCCATCCACTACCAGCACCCGGCCCCGGCGACGATAGGTTTCCACGGCGATGGCATCCAGTAGGTCTTCGGCCTTGGGGGAGGCGTCCGGACCGTCGAGCAACTGCACCTGGCGTTGCTGCGGATCGTAGGTTCCCCAGAGGTGCTTACCGCGGGCCAGCACCACGGTGTCCACGCGGCCGTCCAGGGCGGCCAGCAGCACTTCGCGAGGATCCAGCGACACCAGCGGCGAGGCCAGCTTGGCGGCGATGTCGGCCAGGATTTCCTGTTGCTGCTGGGCGAGGATTTTCTGCACCACTTCCCAGGCTGCCCGATGCAGCTCGTGCCGGCTCATGCGGGCGGGGTTTCCGGAGAGGGGCTCCGGGTGCAGATGGGCGTAGGCGGCCGCTTCCTGGTAGGCGGCAAACAGTCCCGTGACGCTCACCACCAGCAGCGGTTCGTTCTTGTCGGCCAGGAACTTGTCCACGGCCCGGGCCACCGCGTTGCAGAAGTCGGCCAGGTTGCGTTTTTCCGCGTCGGGCAAGCCCCCCTGGCCGTGAAACACGGCCGTCTTTTTCGAGCGGGGTCCCGGCTGGCCCGTATGAGCCTGAAGCGTGGCGTCGGGGGTGTCCCAACGCAACGCCTCGTCCATGTTCTGGGGCAGCCGTTCCACTTCCACGGGAGTCAGCCCGGTGCGGTCCCCTCGGTAAAAGGCCACGTGGTTTTGGGCCAGGGCCAGCAGGTAGAACCGCTGGTCCTGCGTGACCAAGGGGAGCAGCGGCGTAACGTGGAACCGCTGGTTGACCACCACCAGGGGCTGGAACGGTTCCGGCACCCGATACCAACAGTGGAACTCGGGAGCCAGAAACGCGGCCAGGCCGTCGTCGCAGTGGACCCAGAAATGTTGGTCCTGGGCCAGCAGACGAGCCGGCTGGAGCATTTTTCGGGCGTCGTCGGTCCGAACGTTTCGGGCCAGGAGCTGGTTTTCTGCTTCCCGCAGCAGGTTCTTCCACAGGATGAGGTCTTCCGGGGTTTCGCCTGCCCGGCGGTGCGTGGGAAGATACACGCTTACGCACCAGGAAGCGTTGGCTTGCAGCAACCGGTCCAGCTCGGCGTGACCAAAGAGATCCATCATGAAGTGGGCTCCTCTACACAGGGTCCGTGCTCCTGGGAGTCAAAGCGACAGCGGCGGAAAACCACCAGGGAAGACATGCAACTTGGATGCCAGAAATGGTAGTCGATTCCCCTTGTTGGGCAAAGCGTCCGTGGGTGGGAGAGGAGCGGTTTTGAGGAAGCCCCCCTGCCCTGCCGGAGGACGCCTGAGGGATTTTCGCTGTTACACGCTTTCCCGGTGTAACTTCCCGGAAGCCTCGTGGGGAGAGTACTCCAGCTCCCACACCCCGATCGCTTTCGCAAGCGAGCCACAGCGCCCCGCTACGTGTCATCGGCAAGGAGGCCTTGTTCCGCGGGAGGGGACGCCGCTTGGCCCGTCTCGGATACGTAGCGGAACCAGGCGGCCACGGCCAGCAGCCAGCCCAGCCCCAGCACCCCGAACACCACCAAGGCGGTCAGCACACCTTCATCGACAAAGCCGTAGGAGTGCAGCCCGGCGCCCAGGATGAAGTTGACTCCGAACCAGGAAAAAGCAATGGCGGTCATCCCGGCCATCGAGCCCACGGCCATGCCAAAGTTGCCGAACAAGCCCACGTAACGCCCGTGCAGGATGACCAGATAGACCAGCAGCGAGATCAAGGCCCAGATCTCCTTGGGGTCCCAGCCCCAGAAACGCCCCCAGGACACGTCGGCCCACAGCCCGCCAAGGATCGTCCCGGCGGCCAGCAGCAGCACGGCCACCTGGAAGGTTTTGTAGATGTAGTGGGCCAGGGCGGCCGTCTGCTCCGGGGGTCGGCGGGGCAAGCCGAGTGGCTCGCCGTCGTGGGAGGCGGCGGGCGAGTGGCCGGGGCGGTTTCGGGCAGGTTCCACCTGGCGGTATTTGCCGAACAAGTAGTAGCCCATCGCCAGCACCGACATCACCCAGGCCAGCGCCCCTGCCCCGTAGCTGGTCACAATCGTCAGCACGTGCACCGTAAGCCAGAAGTTGTTTCGCAGCACGGGCGAGAGGCTGTCGAACCCGTCGTCCATCACCGGCGACCACCAGGCCATCAGGAACAGGATGAAGGAGACGGCCGCGGCCGAAACCGAAAACGGCAACCGGCGATAGACCTGCTGCATGGCCTCACTCCAGCGTTGCGGGGCAAGCCGCGTGGAGGCCACTCCCCAAGGCAACCCCAGCACCAACGCCAGCAGCGCCCGGGGCACCGCCCACATGGTGGTGGCCACCACGATCAGCGAGGCCGACCAGACCAGGGCCAGGTTGACGCTCCACTCCCAGCTTTGGCCTTGCTGGGGCCA
>JALSGI010000056.1 GCA_026982835.1 Planctomycetota bacterium
TCAACGCGCTGACCGGCCCTCGTCGCGAGGTGTTCAACGACACGCTGGCCGGCCGGCCCATCGCCGCCACCTGGTGACACCTGTGCTTCAACGGCATCGTGTATGCCCGGGAAGTGAAGGGACGAACGCTCACCCTGGGTGTTTCCGGCATGTTGTGGCAGGCCAGCGTGGTGCTGTACGATCAGGAAACCAAGAGCTTGTGGAGCCATTTGCTAGGCGTGGCCAAGGCCGGGCCGCTGCGCGGGACGCGGCTGGAACCGATCCCCTCGATCATCACCACCTGGCAGGAGTGGCTGGGGGCTCATCCCCGGACCACCGTGGGCTTTTTGCCGCGTTCGGCTTGGCGGTACAACCGCGCCATCCTCACCCTTGACCGGCAGAAGTACGTCATTGGCCTGCGCCGCGGCAAGCACGCCCGAGCCTGGAGCCTGAGCCACCTGGCCCGCCGGGACGATCCCTGCCTGAACGAAACCTGGCAAGGGGTGCCGCTGGTGGTGGTGCTGGACCGCAAGAGTTTTTCCCTGCGCATCTTCGATCGCCGCGTGGGAGAGCAGACCCTGGAGTTTTCGTGGCGGGACGACAGCTGGGAGGACCTGCAAACCGGCACCCGCTGGCATCCGCTCACCGGCCAGGGGCTGGAAGGTCCCCTGAAGGGAAAGCGCCTGCGGCCGCTGGAGGGGATTTTTTCCTACACGCGCGCGTGGCTGGACTTTCACCCCCAGAGCGAACTCTGGCCCGCAGGCTGGCGGCCCGGAAGATAACGCAACGCAACCGGCCCCATTTTTGCGCCTGTTATTTCCCCCCGGCAGGCACGGCGTTGAGGGTGTAGTAAAGGTCCGGGTGCAGCAGTTTCGAGCCATCCGCGGCGGTAAACCGGCGCAGTTGCAGGTGGAACACGCGGCCGGTTTGCCGCTTGGGCACACTGAGGTGCACTTCCAGCCCGTCGGGAGAAACATCGATGCGCCGGATGGGATTTTCCCGCCGCTGGATCTCCGGCGAGCCGTAAGTGGACCAGTAGTGGTAGGTGTAGGATTCCAAAAAGTAGGCATCCGGCTGGTGGGCCCGGCGGCGATCCACCGGCTTGGTGAACCGCAGCCGCCATCCGCCCGGGGTGACTTTCATCCATAGCACCTCGAAAGGCAACTGGCCGGTGTAGATGACCCGTTGCAGCCCGTGCACCTGCCCGCCCACGGAGCCCCAGCCGCGGTTGGTCTGGGCCACCAAGAGCGAGCCGTCGGGAGCAAACTCCAGGCGGTTCACGCCGCACTGGAATCCGGTGCGAAAGAGGGTAACGGCTCCCTGCATCCGCCCGCCCACCTCTTCCAGCATCACCCGCATCAGCAGCGAGTTGGTCTGATCGCCCACGATGCACTGCCCGACAAAAGGGCCGAAGCGGCCGCCGGTGGTGTCCCACACCGGCTCGCTGACCGAGCGGCTCATGTGGTAGGGGAACCAGATGGCCGGGGGGACCGGCTTGGGCGGGTGTTTTTCGTCCCGTCCGGCCCAGCGGACGCTGGCCACATGGCCGTAGAACTCCCCGCGGCGCACCTCGTGCATCTTGCAGGCGGCCACCCACTCGCCCTGGTTGTCGGTGTAGTAGAGCCGCCCGTCGGGGGCGATCTGCACGCCGTTGGGGCTGCGCAGGCCGAAGGCCCAAGGGATCATTTTGCCCTGCGGGGTGACCTGGACGCACCAGCCCCGATACGCGGCCCGCGACTGGTGCCCCCCGCCAAAACCCAGGTTGAGCGTCAGAAAGAAGTTCCCTTGGCGATCCCGCACCGGACCGAAGCAGTACTCGTGATAGTTGCCCGAAAGACCAAACTCGTCGCAGATGGTGGTGAAGCGGTCGGCTCGCTCGTCCCCGTCGGTGTCTTCCACCAGGGTCAGCTCGGGGCGTTGGGCCACGTAGAGCTTGCCGGGGGGGACCAGGCACAGGCCCAGCACTTCGTGCAGTCCCGTGGCCCAGCGGTGCCACCGCACCTGGTCGGGATCCTCGGCCAGGGGGTTTTCCACCAACCAGATGTCGCCCCGGCGGGTGGCCACGTAGAGTTTGCCATCAGGGCGGAACACCAGCCCGCCGCCTTCGATCAGTTCCCCTTCGGGCAAGGGAATCGTCTGTACCAGGTAGTGCCGGGCTTCGCCCTCGGTGGGCGGAAAGTCCCGGTCCAGGCGGCGCTGCAACTTGACCATCAGCCGCTGGGGCAACTGGGGCCGATAGTAAAAGCCCCATTCGCCGCGGACATTGGCAATTTTCACCAGCAGGTGGTTTTCGCCGGGGCGAAGCCGCAGCACCACGTGCTCCTGGTCGGCCCCCACGGCTCGCACCACGTCGCGATACAGCAG
This sequence comes from Planctomycetota bacterium, assembly GCA_026982835.1. Lineage (GTDB taxonomy): Bacteria > Planctomycetota > Planctomycetia > Pirellulales > S012-138 > S012-138. The sequence continues at coordinate 2,344 of JALSGI010000056.1, forward strand.
CCGCTTGCCGTTGAGCCACAGGACGATCCCGTCGTCGCTGCCCAGGCTCAGGGTAAGTTGGCTGGGGCGATCAACCTCGATCCGCTGGTACAAGTAGCAAGCGCAAAAGTCCGACGTTTTGAATTGCGCCTTGAGATTGAACGGCACGCCGGGAAGGATCACGACCCGGCGCCAGCGTACCGGCCCCCCCTTGCCCGGGTAGGCCGTCTGGAGATCGATCTTTTGCTCCACCGGGTGCGGCTGGTCCAGGCGGCGGTTTTCAAAGGGGCCGATGAGCCACCACTGCCGGGAAAGCGAGATCACGCCGCTTGCTTTCAAGGTGGCGCGAAGCGTCTCTTCCCGGGTGGAGCGTTTCACATAGATCAGCTCCTGCTGGGCCGCAAGGAGCCTGGGCCAAAGCCCCAGGAACACCAGCACCAAGGCCCACATCCAGCAAGACCGCCAACCTCTGCGCGGCATGGTCATTCTTCTCCCAAGGTCAACTGCAGCACGCGAAGCAGGGGCACTTCCTTTTGCGGAAACAACCAGTAATGCAGCTTCAGCTCGCGGGTCCCCCGGCGCTTATCCAGCGGCAGTTGCAGCACCAGCAGGCGCTGCCCTTTTTCTTGCACCAGGTGCCAGCGGGCCAGGGCCGGGTCGTCCAGATCGCTGGCCGCGGCCACGGCCAGCAAGCCCTTGCCACGGGAAACAAGCAGCACGCACTCGGCCGAGACGTGCTTGCCGGGCAGCAACTCGGTCGGCTGGCCCAAGCCGTCCCAGCTTCGCACCCCGTTTTCCACCACCAGGCCGTTGAACCAGGCGATATGTCCGGGCGGACCCTGGAGCGAAAACCGGCGCAGAATGCCCAGGGCCGGCTGTTTTTCTTCCCCGCGGCGAAGCGTGGTTAGGGTTTCCTCCACGCGGGTCCATTGTTCGGCCGGAGCGTCGGCCCGGGGACCTAGACGATAGCGAAAGACGATGTTTTTCTTGCGAAGCTCGTATCCCTGGAAACGCACCCGGCGGGGATACACCTGGAAGTCCCAGAGCGGTTGAGCTCCCAGGGCCGGATCGGTGCCGCGGGTGCTCCAGGCGGGCATGGCGGCCTGCGGGGGCAGCACTTCCCACGGCTGCCCCGGCGGTAGGCGCAGAAACACCGTGCCCTTGATTCCCGCAGGGCGTCCGCCGCGGGCGGTCCACACCGGCGTCATGTCCAGAAACTCCCCGTGCCAGGCAAAACCCAGGCAGCACGGCTGAGCGTCCCAGGCCAGGTGTACCTCGTTGGGAAAACGCAAGCCCATGGCCCGGGGCGTCAGCCCCGGCAAAAACGTGCGCACCACCAGGGGCTGGGGGCTGCGGGCCACTTCCAGCGGGGCCTGGTCCTCCAGCCCGTCGGGCAGGGGGAACTCCCGGGCCACGAGCAGATATTGCCAAATGGCCATCTGCTGCGTGGCCGCCCCGCCGCCCAGAATCTGCCGCAGGTTGGGCGGAGCCCGGTTCCCCTGGAACACCGTGGGCATGCGTGTGCCGGGCTGAATCCGCTGCGGATCGGTCATCCAGCGGCGGAACCAGGCGAAATTGATCCGCTGGGCCACCTGGGTTAGTTCCGGGCCGCGGGTGCCTCCGGCCTGGCGACCCAGAAAATCGTGGCAGCGGATGCACCCATAGCCGGCCGCTCCCACCAGCACCCGCCCCCCTTCGACCAGCTTCACGTCGATCTGCGGCCGAAACGGCTCTTGCACCAGCGGATGGGCATCCAGGGCGGCCAGTTGCTCCGGCAGCGGCTCCAGTTGCTTCGGATCGAACTGGGGCATACGCAAGGCCATCCAGGGGCGACTGCGGCGGCCTTCCAGCAGCACGGCTTTCAGGTAGGGGGCAATGAGCTTTTCGCTCACCCCGGTAAGCGGCGGGGGACTGACTTGCTCGGCGTTGGGTTCGGTTTGGGTTTTGAGCAGCTCTTGCAGCAGATTCTCCGCCAACCCGCCCCGAGGACCCCGACTGTGACAGCCCAAGCAGCCGAACCGGCGAAGCGTCAGCCGCCCCTGATAGGCCGGAGCGGGCGTGCCGGGGGCCTGGGGCAGCGCAGCCAGAAAGGCCCGCACCGCGTGGCGATCAAGCCCCGGCCCGAATTGCGGCGCAGGAAGCGAACCTGTTTCCCGCACCCCGGCAGCTTCCTGCAAGCAGCCACCCGTGGGCCTGGCGGCCACCTGCGCCAGGGTTTTTTTGGCCCAGCGGGGGCGCAAGTTGCCTTGCTCGTCGTGCGGCGGCAGTGGCAGATCCGGCAGCCGGGGCAGGCGCACCTGGTGGCAGTTGCCACAGCGTTTTTCGTACATTACCCAGGCCGCAGCCAGGGCCACTTGCTTCTCCGGCGGCAGTCGGCCGAAGCGGCGTTTCAGCTCCACAGAGCTTTCCCGGGGGAGGGCCAGCCGAGCCAGTAGTTCCGAATCCAGGCTTTTTTCTTTGGGGAGCTTCGGCGCGGTTTGGGCATCGCGGGAAAGCAGGTAGGCGGCCAGGCGCTGCGCCTCGGCAAGCGATAGCCCCAGGGAAGGCATCCGTCCGCCGGGGTCGTGCTTTTCGGGGGCCAACAGGAACTCCACCAGCGGGGCGTATTGCCACTTCAGATGCAAGTGCCGTAGCGTGGCCCGAGGTGGTGCAGTTTCCCGCCCGCGGCGAGTTGGCTCGTGGCACACGGCGCAGCCGCGACGCTGGTAAAGCATGCGTCCCTGCCGGGCAAGTTCGCTGCGCCGGGCGGTTTCTTCCGGCGGAGCGTTTGCTTGCCGGGTTTGCTTTTGGGCTTGCCGGGCCAGGTACAGGGCCACCGCCCAGCGGGCCGCCTCTTCCCGGGCCGAGGTGCCGAACAACCGCGGCATCACCGCCTGCTTGCGCCAAGCGTGCGGATCGGCCAGCCAGGCGGCAAGCCAGGCCGCAGACTGCGGTCCCAGGGCCGTGCCCAGGTGGGGACCGGGGCGTTTCTTCAACTGCCTGGCAAGCCGGTTCTCTTTTCCGGGGCGGTGGCAAGCCGTGCAGTTGTGCTCCTCGGCCTGAAGCTGCCCTTGGGCAAAAAGGTCCAGCTCCGGCAACGGACGCGGCAGTTTTTTCTCCCAATGCCCCCAGGCCCGAAGCGGCACCGGCTCCCGGGGAAAATGCTCGCACTGCCAGTAAACTTTGAGCCGCACCGGCCCTTTGGCCGGCGGGACAAAGCGCAACAGCAGCTCGTGATTGCCAAAGGGGAGCTCCACCGGCGGGCTGACCAGTTGCCCGGTCTTTTGGTCCCGAGAAAGGGCAAGCGGCTTGCCTTGCAGGGTCCATTGCACCCGGCCGGTGGTGGCGATCCGGAAGCGGTACGTGCCGGGGCGGATCACCCGCAGCACTCCCTGCCAGCTTGCCCGCCACGTTCCGGGGGACAGACGCGGATCGGGGCTTTCGCCCGCGGCCAGTAAAAACGCCGGCTGCTCATCGCGGCGGGTAAAGGCGAGCTTGCCGGTGGTGCTTTCGTATCGGGCCACCAGCCCCCAGAGTGGCAACACGAACTCTTCCTCGTCTTCGTCTTCCTCGGCCTCCGGAGCCGGTTGTCCCTGGCCGGCCTGGGCCAAGGCAAAGGGGGAGCTCCCCCCGCAAAAACCCGCCAGGGCCGAAAACGCAAGCCCTCCCAGGCCCAGCAACACAACAAACAACGCCCACGAGCCGCGCCGGAACAAAAGGGGAGAGTCGGGCATGAGTTGCTCTTGGGACTACGAGGCGATCTCAGGGGGCAGGACAGCACAAGAAGCCAGCCACACGACAGGGGCGCCGGCTTCCGAGGAAGCAGAAGGAGCACGGCCTTTATCCTAATCGGCCACCTGCGGGGGAACAAGCAAAGCCCCCTCTGGCAAGACGACCTGGGCCGCCGGGCCGTTTGGTCGCTTTCTTCCCACCGACGCAAGCCGGTGGCTCTGGAGTTGCAGAAGCTTGCTTCCGCTTGTATTTGCTCCGGCAAGCCGGAGTACGTGTTTAGCCAGCTAGCATAGAGACGCCAGATGTGGTGCTTCCGCACCAGGCAGGAACAAGCGCCCAAAAGGGACGAAAACGCTCGTGTGAAACCGCGGCTCGCCAGGAGGCTCGCCCTCCCGGGGGAGCTTCCGCTCCGATACAAGAACAAGCGTCGATTGGTACAAC
>JALSGI010000057.1 GCA_026982835.1 Planctomycetota bacterium
AGCCTGCCGTTCCAGGTCGGGAACATCGGCCCGAAGGCTCAAAAACAGCTCATTGTCGATATTCTGGCATTCCTGCAGGTAAAGAGCAATGCATTGGCCGACCGCCTTTTTGAGCTCCTGGGGATTTAGCACCTTTTTGGCGAACTGCTCCAGCAGGTACTTTTTGTATTCCTCCTCGGAGGAGAAAAGGTAGTTCCACTTCCCGGAGAAACTTAGCACCTCTTCGGCAAAGGCCGGGGTCCCCCGCTTGACCCGTGCAAAAAAGTGATCCAGGGGGGCGAAAGACTCTTCGATGGCCTGCTTGGTCTGCTGGTGGGCTTGGCGCAGGTGCTGTTGCACCCGGGCTGGCAAGGTCTCCGCCGGATTCGGCTCCGGGGGCTGGGGAGAGGGTTCTTTTCCAGAGGGAATCAGCCACGCCCCCAAAAGAATGCCTGTCCCTACGACCACGACCAAGAGCAGGTTTTGCACGCGTATCATCGGCCGGTTTCCTCCTCATGGAGTGTTGTTTCTTGCTGCCAAAAAGAACACCAGGTCCAAGGACCCAAGAAAGTGCCTCTACCCGGAAGGGACGTTTTTGAATGCAGAAAGGACAAAGGCAACATTGCGCGTGGTTGTTTTCCGCTTGTTGGATTTCCCATCGAGTCGCTCTCCTCCTGATGGCACCCTATGGATGTATGCTTCGGAATATTCCTTCTACAAAAATACGTCATGGTGCCGTATTAACTGACGTTCCACCGTCCAGGAGAAAAGCAACGGAGCCCCTTTAGGCCGGCAACCTTAGCAGCCCGTTGAAAAACGCAAGTTTGGGAGGGCGAGGTCACGGCCGAGCCGCTTTTTTTCAGAAAATACGTCTAGTCCTGTGACGCGATTCCGTATCGAGGAACATTCTTCAACGGGCTGTTAGAGGTATTTTTCCACTTCTTTGATCTTTTTACTTTTTTGTGATTTTGCCGCTTTCGCTTTGGCAGCTTCGCCCAGCAGCGCGCCTGCTACGGACACTGCGGCCCCGGTCCCAGCCCAGGTAAGCAAAACCGGCCAACTGACAGTCGCCGTGGAACCCAGCAGGCCCCAGAGAATCGGGGTTTCCACGAACGCCTTCCCGGTGAGGATGGCCCCGAGGGCTCCGCTGCTGGCTCCCACCACCGAAGCATTGATCGTTTTTCCCACGGTATTCCCCTTTCGGCTTGAAGAAGTTGCCATCTGTTCCAGGTCCTTCATCACCTCGTCGGGAATGGAATTGGCGGTCTTTGTGTTTGCGGTTTTCTTGCTCATGGGAAAATGCCTCCGGGTTCTGAAACTAAAGCTGGCGGCTTCGGATTCTCCACTCCGGCAGCAACCGGAATCCACAAGCTGCTAAGCTCCTGCATAACTCAGTCCGGGATCGTCTCCGTCGTCTTCCCAGTTCAGCTCCTCACACAGGATAACCAACAGCCGCTGAAAAACGGTTTGGGCAATGCGCTGTTCCTGAACATCCAATTGATACCCTTGCCAGGCTCCCCAGGCGGCGCCTATAAGGGTGAGTGTCCAGCCCGTGGGGTGGATCTCGGTAAAGGGGATGTGGATGGCACTGTCCAGCAAGAACCCGATGAGTCCTCCGATGGATCCCCCGGTGATGGTATGCTTGTATTTCCAGGTAAAATCGTAGATCTCTCCCAGGAAGCGTTCCAGAAACCTCCCTCGTCGGTGCTCCGGCACGTGGTCGAGAATGCGGCACAGGGCATCCAACTGGCTTGCGTTCAACATGGCCAACACCTTTTTGGCTTTTTCTTTTTTGCTCATGGTTTGAGCTCCGTGTAAGAAGAATGCCTGTTTTTTAACGGAAGGAATTTTTGCAGTGTCCTGTCGGCGGTCAAGTTTTTTCCTAAAAAATTTTCTGGAGGGAAAAATCCAGTGATCTCACACGTAGCCATTACGGGTTGGCAAGGAAAACTCTGACAATCCGGCGGCATGAAAAGCGAAGAAACGCTCGAAATGACTCCCCCGAACTGAGTGAGCCCCGGAGCCTGTGCAGCTGCTAGCCGCCCGTTGAAGAAGCCCGCTTGGAAACGAACTCTACCGTTGGCTTCGCTGCAACTGCTGGCAAAAGCGGCCCGGTTGGGATCTGGCTCTCCCCGGGCTGAAGCCCGGGGCTCGCCACTGGTGCTTCCGCACCGGGCAGGAAAAAGCGTGTTTTGTGGAAAACAACGTACCTGGTGGACTTGCTTTGATTCTCGCAACGGCGAGCCGCGCGCCGTCAGCCGGCGGTTGGCCAGCGTAGCATCGGCCACAAACGGTAGCAACCGCGTGCTCACGCACGCGGCTCGCCGGACGAGTATCGACTCGTTTTTGCTCTGGAAACGCTTCGTCTTGTGCTGGCACGCTAAACACGTACGAAGCCGGGGAAGGACCAACTTGCGTTTTTCAACGGACTGCTAACAGAGAGGGGCACCGAAGAGCCCCCTAGGTGGGGGGGCCGTTGAAGAAGTTCTCTTGGAACCGAAATCTGCCGCCTGGTTCGCCGCAACTGTCGAGAAAAGCGGTTGGCTGGTGATCTGGCTCTCCCCTGGCTGAAGCCGGGGGCTCCCCCAAGGGCGCATTTCAACGGGCTGCTATCCCCGCGGGTTCTCCAGCACCACCCGCAGTTCCCGGGGCAGGGGGAAAGTGACGTCTTCGGCCCGCACCTCGCATTCCTCCACCTGGGCTCCAAAGTGGCGGCGCAGGTACTCTAGGCACGCCTGCACCACCACTTCCGGGGCGCTGGCCCCGGCGGTGAGCAGCACGGTCTGGGCGCGGTGGAGCCAGTGGTGCTGGATGTCGTCGGGGCCGTCGATCAGGTAGGCCGGCACGCCCTGCTCCTGGGCGATTTCCTTGAGCCGCTGGCTGTTGGAGCTGTTCTGGCTGCCCACCACCAGCGCCACGTCGCAGCGGGGGGCCAGCTGCTTGATCGCCTCCTGGCGGTTCTGGGTGGCATAGCAGATGTCTTCCTTGGGGGGGCAGACTAGGCGAGGGAACCGCTGCCGCAGCCGGGCGATGATCCGCTGGGCGTCGTCCACCGAGAGGGTGGTTTGCGTCAGACACGCCACGCGGTCCGGGTCGGGCACCCGGAGCTGGTCCACCTCTTCTTCACTTTGCACCAGGCGGATCGCCTCGGGGGCTTCGCCCATTGTGCCCACTACCTCGTCGTGCCCCTGGTGGCCGATGAGGAAGATGGTGTAGCCTTCCCGGGCAAAGCGGACCGCCTCCAGGTGCACCTTGGTCACCAGGGGGCAGGTGGCATCGATGGTGCGCAACTTGCGCTCTTTTGCTACCTTGCGCACTTGGGGCGAGACCCCGTGGGCGGAAAAAAGCAGCGTGGCTCCCTGGGGGACCTGGGCCACGTCCTCCACGAACACCACCCCCTGGCTCTGGAACCGCTGGACCACGTGCTTGTTGTGCACGATCTCGTGATAGACGTAGATCGGCGTGCCGAAAAGCTCGATGGCCCGCTGGAGCGTCTCAATGGCCATGTTCACCCCGGCGCAAAAGCCTCGGGGCCGGGCAAGCAGCACTTTCATGGGGGTTCCTCGCCGCAAGGGGCAGTGGAGCCGTGTGGAGAGGTTTTATTATGATACCGCCGGCTGCCGAAATTGGCCACCGGTGTGTTTGCCCGGCGGAGCCCTCCGGGCAAGAAGGGAACAATTCCGGGGAACTTTTGATTCCCTGGGAGCGTCCCAGGGGTGTAGGATAGTGGGGGCCAGCGGCGTCTTGTGCGGAGTGGGTCCGGTTTCCCAACCTTCTGTGTAGCAAGTAGTTGTCATGCGAAGACTTGTCGGCACCCTGGCAGTGTTTGCCGTGGCCGCGGGATTGGTGGCGGTGGCCTGGTTCCGCCCGGAGTGGATTCTCCAGCCTGTCTCCACGGCCCAGCAGTCCCCCCCGCCGGTTGAGAGCATAAGGCCGGTGCCCAAGGCTTCCCCCGGCCCGCTGCCGGAGGCCGTGGCGGCCCTGCTAGAGCCAGGGGATTTGATCGGCTTGGGTCGGGCCATTGCCCATCCGCACGGGGAGCAGGTGTGTGCCTCGGGCTGTGCGGCCAGTCGCCACCCCACCCCGCCGCTTTCCTGGGCCAAGTTTCAGCGGCTGCTGGAAAAGTGGAAGCAGGAGCCGCTGGGGCGACCCACGCCGGGGCTGGAACAGCTGTTGTTCTACGGGAGGCAATCGTTGGTGTATCTCCGCCGGGTGGCCCCGGAGGCCCTGGAAGAAAAACGCCGCCAGTTTCTGCAACAGCAGCTCCAGCGGACCCATGTGGTGGTGAGCTTCCGCGTGGTGGACCGGCAGGGGGTGGTGCGGGTCTATCTGCCTCCGACCCGCGTGCCGCTGGACATCCGCCACGAATACCTGATGGATACCCACGATCTGCAGCCGGTGGTGACCAGCGGCACGATCAAGCGGGTGGGGCTTTATCACCTGTGGCAGCGGATATGACTGGAGGGGGTCCACTGTGTGGCCGGACCGTGGTTCGCGGTCCTTCGCTCCGGAGAGGACTGGCAGACGCTGGATCGCATTACACTGAGCAACGGCACGCGGACCGATCCGGCGGTGGTGCAAAGCCGCGTGTGGTTCGCCGACGAGGCGCCCCAGGAGCTTCCGCTTGCCGCCGGGGAGTGCGTGGAGGTCGATCCCCGCTGGTTCAAGACCCCCGAGGTGGCCAGGCGGCCTCCAAAGGAGAAAAACACCAGCGCGCAGGATCCCGTGGGAGGATAACCCGGCGGCAGATTTCCCCAAGCACACTTCTCCCCGCACAGGAGACGTTCCCATGACTCATCGTTCCCTTGTGGCAACTTTGGGGGCAGCGTGGCTGGTGAGTTTGCTGCCCGCGGCGGCCTGGGCCGACCCTTGCGGTATGGTTCCGCCGGTTTATATCCAGCAGCCGGACGCCATTACCCGCATCGGCGACCAGATGACCTTTGTGTTCTACAAGGATGGCATCGAGACGTTCGTCATCCGCCCGGGCTTCCGGGGCAAGGTGGAGGAGTTCGGCATGTTGATCCCCTTCCCCACCCCCCCGGCGGTGCGGAAGATGCCCGACGACATCTTCCCCCACATCCAGGCGGCCATCGACCCGCCGGAGGTGGTGGTGGATTTGCGCCCCCGGCTGGAGTTTATGATAAAAAAGATGCGCGCTGGAAGGGGAGTTTTGCATTCTGAAGCAGCCCCTGGCTTGGCTCTGCGCCGAGACCAGGTTCGCGTGATCCGCGAGGAGGCGGTGGGGATGTACGAGGTGGCGGTGCTCGAGGCCGGCTCGGCTGCGGCTCTGAAGCGCTGGATGACCCAGCACCAGTACCGCTATCCCGACGGCATGGACAAGGTGTGCGACGAGTACATCGAGCAGGGCTGGTGCTTCGTGGCGGTGAAGACCCGCGTCAGCGGCAAACGCCAGGTGGACCCCCGGCCCGGCCAACGCCAGGTGAAGCCGGGCCTTCCGCCGGGAGCGGGGTTTGACGGGTTTGTGCAGGCGATGGGCTTCCGCTTCCGCACCCCGGAGCTAGTGGTGCCGATGCGGCTTTCGGCGTTCAACGAAGGGGAGCTGCACAACATCGTGTACCTGTTGACCGAGGGCCCGCGCAAGATCCGCTCCATTCCGGAGGAGTACGTGGTGCGTCAGGTGCCGGGCAAGGAGCTGTTGCGGAACGTGACGGGTCCGCTTCCGCTTCGGATCATTGGGGGGACGGCCAAGGACATTCCCGCTTGGCGACTGAAGCAGTTGCCGCAGGAGCGGAATCCGGAGCCGCACAACGGGCATGCTCGGGACCTGTTTGCCGGGGACTTGCTGGCGGTGCAGAGCGGGCAGTTGAGCCTGGCCTATGAGGAAGAGGAGAAGATGCTGCTTCGGATTGGGGAGCGTTTGCACCTGCGGGGAGCGCAGATTGACCGGTTGAACCTGGAGGCGTTGCGTCAGAAGCGCAAGGCGGCGGTTGCGTCGGCGTTGAAGGACCTGGAGGGGATGACGCTGACGGTGGTGGATGGGGATTTTCCCCGGCGGGTGCTGGCAAGCCAGAACCTTGTCTTCAGCGAGTACCGGATGCCGGCCTATCGCAATACACCGCGTTACTACGATGCGCGGCGGAAAGCTCCGGCTCCGCGGCAGGAGGGGGTGTTGCACTTGGGTGCGTTGGAGGTGCAGGAGCTGTTGCGCAAGCGGCAGCGGGAGGGCCTGCGTTGGAAGGCCCTGCTGGGGGTGTTCACCCTGCTGGGGCTGGTGGCCACCGGAATGGTGCTCTTGCGCAAGCGAAACGCTTGAGAAACCGAAGCAAGTTCGAGCTCAGGATACTTTTTTCGATCTGTGATATGTGAAATGCTTCCTATTCAAGGAGCTTTGACCATGAAACGGGTTTGTTGCACGCTGCTTGTCCTGGCCTTGCTGCCCGCGGCGGCCTGGGCCGACCCTTGCGGTATGGTTCCGCCGGTTTATATCCAGCAGCCGGACGCCATTACCCGCATCGGCGACCAGATGACCTT
>JALSGI010000058.1 GCA_026982835.1 Planctomycetota bacterium
GCTCGTTCTTGCTTCGGCGAGCCCCCGGCTTTAGCCGCCCGGAGAGCCAAGAAAAAACGCATGTCGATCTTCTCCGCCGACTGAAGTCGGCGGCTCGCCGGTTTGCAAGAATTGGCGCTTGTTCTCACTTCGGAGCGGAAGCTCCGCCGCAAGGCGCAGGTCGCACGGCGCAAGCCGATATTGTTTCTCCCCCCGCTAACGCGGGGGGCTCTTGTTGGGCAAGTTGACGCTCCTTCTCGCTGCGGTGCGGCAGCACCTGCCCAAGACCCGAGACCCAGGACCCAAGACTCCGCAAGTCGAACTTACGGTTCGTCGGCCACTTGCAACAGTCGCCGCAGGCCGTCCATCAGCACTCCTTCCACCTCGGGAGCGGTTCGGGAAACGCGGCTGGTTTCGTAGCCCCCCTGGGAGTACGACTCCCGCGTGCCGATGTAGCCCGGCCCGTAATCCCCGTAGGCCGCCATACACACCATGGCTTGAGGGCACATTTTCTGGGCGGCCAGTTGGTATTCGACGAACAGCTCTCCGGGCATGTGTACCAGCCGCACCGGCCCCAGTTCCAGGCAGCTTAGGGTGATTTTGTGCCCCGCCTGGCAGCGTCGCAGCCAGGCCAGGTCGCGTGCGGCGCGGAGCCGAGGGCGCTGGGGCAGCTTGTGGTTGTGCAGATCGGCCAGCAGTTTTTTTTCGTCCAGGGTTTCCATCCGCGGGGGGAGGGCCACTTGCACCGTGCGCCAGCGCAGTTGCCGGGCCGAGACGGGCACGCGGTTTTGCAACGCCTGGTGCCACGCCTCGGCCATGCCCTGGGCCAGGCGGCGGGCCAGGATGGGGCGCATCCGCGGCGAGCCGTCGTTGTACTTGCCCGCGGCCACGTTTCCCCCGGCCCCGTTGAAGTGGATGTGCAGCGCCTCGGGCACGGCTTGCTGGCGGAGGGTGCGGGCCAGGCCGACGAAATCGGCGCTGATGGCCCCCTGCCCGTAGTAGCTCTGCGGGTGCGTGGCGTAGTAGGTGAGCACGCACAAGGGGCGCGTGCCCTGGAAAAAGGCCACCAGGCGGCACCAGGGGTCGATAGTGCCTTCGGGCATGGCCCGCACTTTCTCATCGCGGCACGAGCTATAGCGCACCCAACGCACGCGACCCTCAGGCCCCAGCAGCCGGCGGTTGGAAGCCACCTTGTGCACCCGGGCCTTGCCGTAGGCCAGATGGGTGACCGGCTGGGCCGAGGCTGCGGCGCGGCGCACGGCTTGGGCCGTTCGCTGGATGGTTTGCCGGGCAAAGAGCACGTGGAACAGCTTGCCTCCCAGCCCGGCCGATGCGGCAATGCGATCAGCCAGAAAATCGCAGCCCGGGGCGTCGTGCTGGTGCAGGCAGTGGACGGCCACGCGATCCGGTGTGGTCTCGGCAGCACGGGCCAGGGCCTCGCACCAGGCATCGTAGCCCTCGTTGCCGATGCCGACCCAATCCACGGCGCAAAGCACAATCGGTTTTCCGGCTCCCAGGATGACCACGCCGCGGACCGACAGGGGATCGTCCACCCGGGCCGCCGGGCGCACCAGGGCATCGCACAGCGGGGAGCCAAGCGGCGGGGTGGCGTCCAGGCGGAAGGTGCCCACCCGCAGCGGTTCCTCGGGGCTTTGGGCTACGGCGGACAGCGCCCCCCAGCACACCAGCGCGACGGCAAACAAGAGTTGCTTCATGGGATGTTCCTCCTGGCTGGGCAAGTTGTGTCTGTAGCAGCCAGTTTACCGCGTCGGTGAGCAATGGGCAGCGGGAAAGCGCGTTTGGCCTGGTGGTGGCACGCTCCTCCGGGAGCTGACGCTCCCGGCTCGCTGTTCAACCGCCGGCTAGCGCTGGAGGCTCGCCCCCGGTGTGAGATAACGTATTTGGCGAGCTCCCGGCTTTAGCCGCCCGGAGAGCCAAGAAAAAACGTATGTCGATCTTCTCCGCCGACTGAAGTCGGCGGCTCGCTGGTTGCAAGAATTGGCGTTTGTTCTTGCTTCGGAGCGGAAGCTCCGGCGCAAGGCGCAAGGCGCAAGCCGCACGGCGCAAGCCGATACTGTTTCTCCCCCCGCTAACGCGGGGGGCTCTTGGCAGTGCGAGTTAACGCTTGTTTCCTGCCCGGTGCGGAAGCACCGCCGCAAGGCGCAGGTCGCACGCCGCACGGCGCAAGCCGATACTGCTCCTCCCCGCACTGACGTGCGGGGCTCCCTACTCTCAAGACCCAAGACCCACGACCCAAGACCCAACCACTGACGTGCGGGGCTCCTCAAGCCTCCAAGCCTCCAAGCCTCCCGCGGCTGAAGCCGCAGGCTCGCCCAAGACCCACGACCCAAGACCCCCGGAGCGGAAGCACCCGGCGCAAGGCGCAGGCCGCACGCCGCAAGCTGTTATTCCAGCACCAGCAGCAGATCGCCGGTTTCCACCTGGCTCCCGGCTTCGACCAGCACTTCTTGCACCTTGCCGTCGGCTTCGGCCGTGATGGTGGTTTCCATTTTCATGGCTTCCAGCGTCAAGAGCTTCTGCCCCCGGCGGACCGTATCCCCGGCCTGCACGGCCACGGTGACCACCATGCCGGGCATGCTGGCCGCCACGTGTTTGGGGTTGTTCGGGTCGGCCTGGAGCCGTTTTTTGGTTTCCGGTTCCAGCGACAGGTCCACCACGGTCACATCGCGCGGCTGCCCGTTGAGCTCGAAGAACACGTTGCGGGTGCCGTCCGGGTGCGGCTCGCCGGTGGTGAGGTACTTGATGATGAGCGTCTTGCCCGGCTCGATGTCCACGGCGATCTCCTCGTTGGGCTTCTGGCCGTAGAAGAACACGGGCGTGGGCAGAATGCTGGTGTCGGAATACTGCTGCTGGTGGGCCACGAAGTCCCGATAGACCTTCGGATAAAGCAGATAGGAGACCACCTCGCGCCGGAGGGGCTTGCGGCCCAGCAGCTCCTCTACCTCGCGCGCGGCCTTGTTGAAGTCCACCGGGGGGAGCACTTCGCCGGGGCGCCGGGTGAGCACCTCGCGGTCGCCCAGGATGCGCTTGAGCACCTCCGGGGGAAAGCCGCCGGGGGGCTGACCCATCCGCCCCGAGAGCAGGTCGATCACCGAAGCGGGAAAGGCCAGCTCGCGGGAACTTTCCATCACCTCCTGCGGCGACAGATCGTTGGCCACCAGGAACAAGGCCATGTCGCCCACGGCCTTCGAGGTGGGCGTGACCTTCACGATGTCGCCGAAGAGCTGGTTCACCTGGGCATACACGCGGCAAACTTCGTCCCAGCGGTCTTCCAGGCCCAGGGCGCGGGCCTGCTCGTAGAGGTTGGTGTACTGGCCGCCGGGCATTTCGTGCTGGTACAGGTCGGCCCCGGCCGGCGGGGTGGGGCTTTCAAACGCCGCGTAGAACTGCCGCACGGCCGCCCAGTAACGCCCCAGCCGGTCCAGTTGCTCGGTAGCCAGCGAGGAGCGTCGGGGAGTGGGCCGCATGGCGTTGACCAGTGTGTTGAGATTCGGCTGGCTGGTGCCGCCGGACATGGGAGCCAAGGCCCCGTCGGCCACGTCCAGGCCCACATCGGCCGCCTTGACGATCGAAGCGGCCTGGATGCCGGCCGTGTCGTGGGTGTGGAAGTGGATCGGGATGCCCACCTCCTGCCGAAGCGCCGACACCAGCTTTTCCGCAGCATACGGGGTGCACAGCCCGGCCATGTCCTTGATGGCCAGCAGGTTGGCCCCCAGCCGCTCCAACTCCTTGGCCAGCTCGACGTAGTATTTGAGATTGTACTTGGGTCGGGCCGGGTCGAGGATGTCGCCGGTGTAGCAGATGGCCGCCTCGCAGAGCATCCCGGTTTCCCGAACCGCCTCGATGGCCACGCGCATGTTGGGCACCCAGTTCAGGGCATCGAAGACGCGGAACAGGTCGATACCGGCCTGGGCCGCCTCTTCCACGAACGCTTGCACCACGTTGTCCGGATAGTTGGTGTAGCCCACGGCGTTGGAGGCCCGCAGCAACATCTGGAACAAAATGTTGGGGATTCGCTCCCGCAGCAGGGCCAGGCGTTGCCAGGGGCATTCTTTGAGGAACCGCATCGAGGTGTCGAACGTGGCTCCGCCCCACATCTCGATGGAGAAAAGCTGCGGGCAGAGCCGAGCGTAGCTTTCGGCGATTTGCAACAGGTCGTAGGTGCGAAACCGCGTGGCCAGCAGCGACTGGTGAGCGTCGCGGAACGTGGTGTCGGTAAAGAACAGCTCGTTCTGCTGGCGCAGCCAGCGGGCGAACCCCTCGGGACCCAGCTCCTGGAAGCGCTGCCGCATGCCCGGGGGAACCGGCTGCGAGCGATCCAGCTCCGGCACGGGGGCGGGCGTGCGCCGCGTGGCTTCGGAGCGGCCTTTGACCAGCGGATTGCCGTTGACGATGGTGTTGCCGATGTAACGCAGCAGCTTGGTGGCCCGATCCTTGCGCTGCGGCAGGTCGAACAGCTCGGGCGCCTGGTCGATGAACCGCGTGGTGCACCGCCCGGCCAGGAAGGTAGGGTGCGTGACCAGCTTGATCAGAAACGGGATGTTCGTCTTCACCCCGCGGACGCGAAACTCCTGCAGCGAGCGTTCCATCCGCCGGGCGGCATCGACGAAGCGGCGCCCGCGGGCGGTGACCTTGACCAGCAGGGAGTCGTAGTAGGGGTTGACCACCGCCCCGGAAAACGCGCTGCCGGCGTCCAGGCGGATGCCCATCCCGCTGGCCGAGCGGTAGTGGCTGATGCGGCCGTAGTCGGGCATGAAGTTGTTGGCCGGGTCTTCGGTCGTCACGCGGCACTGGATGGCGTAGCCGCGCACGCTTACCCGGTCCTGCGAGCCCAGGTCCAGTTCCGGGTCCGAAAGGGGCACGCCCTGGGCCACCAGGATTTGAGCGGCCACGATGTCCACGCCGGTCACTTCCTCGGTGACGGTGTGCTCGACCTGGATGCGGGGGTTGACCTCGATGAAATACACCTGGCCCGTCTCGTCGTCCAGCAAAAACTCCACCGTGCCGGCCGCCTCGTAGCCCACGTGGCGCCCCAGGGCCAGGGCGTGATTGAATAGCTGCTGCCGCACCTGGTCGTCCAGCACAGGGGCGGGGGCGATCTCCACCACCTTCTGGTTGCGCCGCTGCACGGAGCAATCGCGCTCGTGCAGGTGGACCAGGTTGCCGTGCTTGTCGCCCAACAGCTGCACTTCCATGTGCCGGGCGCGGCGGATGTACTTTTCCACGAACAGCTCGCCGGAGCCGAAGGCGCTTTGGGCCTCGCGTTGGGCCTGGTCGAACAGTTGCCGCAGTTGGTCTTCCGATTCGATCACGCGCATCCCGCGCCCGCCGCCGCCGTGGGCCGCCTTGAGCATGACCGGGTAGCCCAGTTCCCCGGCCGCCTCCAGCGCCTCCTCCAGCGTGGTCACCGAGCTACTGCCCGGGAGCACCGGCACGCCGATTTCCTGGGCCAGGCGGCGGGAGGCGGTCTTGTCGCCCAGCAGCTCCAGCACCCGCGGCGGCGGCCCCACCCAGATGATGCCCGCCTGCTGGCAGGCCCGAGCAAAGTCGGCGTTTTCGGACAAAAAGCCGTAGCCGGGATGGATGGCGTCGATCTGGCGCTGGAGGGCCAGCTGGACGATCCCCTCGATGTCCAGGTACGCCCGCAGCGGCTCGCCGGGGGAGCCGATGCGGTAGGCCTCGTCGGCCTTGAAGCGATGCAGGGCGTAGCGGTCTTCGTGGGTGTAGATGGCCACGGTGCGGATGCCTAGCTCGTGCGTGGAGCGGAACACCCGAATGGCGATCTCCCCCCGATTGGCCACCAGCAGGCGTCGGATTTGTTTCATGCAGCCCTTTCTCCCAATGTGGCATTCGATGCCGAGCCACCTATTGTGTGCGTTGGCGAACAATTTAGGGGCATTGTACACGCCCGGGGCGGCTTGCGAAGGAGGGCGTGGGGGGCTTGGAGGCTTGGAGGCTTGGGGGGCCTGGAGGCGTGGAGGCTTGGGAGCTTGGGGGCCTGGAGGCGTGGAGGCTTGGGGGCTTGGGGGCTTGGCGAGCCGCCGGCGTGAGCCGGCGGTTGAACAGCGAGCCGCGCACCGTAAGCCCACGAAGGAGCCCCGCACGTCAGCGTCTGGGTCTTGGGTCTTGGGTCTTGCGGTGGTGCTGCCGCACCGGGGTGAGAACAAACGTCAACTTGCACGACCAAGAGCCCCCCGCGTTAGCGGGGGGAGTCGGCGAGTCGCCATGCGGCTTGCGCCGGAGCTTCCGCACCGATGCAAGAAAAAGCGTTTCTTCTCGTAAATGGCGAGCCGCCGGCGTGAGCCGGCGGTTGAACAGCGAGCCGGGGGCGTGAGCTCGTACGCGATTAGCCAGCTAGCAACCGCGTCTTTCGACGCCGTAGGCGTCGCAGCTTGGTAGCCGGGGGTCGTCAGACCC
>JALSGI010000059.1 GCA_026982835.1 Planctomycetota bacterium
GCGAGCCGGGAGCGTAAGCTCCCGGAGGGCTTGGGGGCTTGGAGGGATCCAGAGCCCCGCACGTTAGTGCGGGGAGTGGCAGAATCGGCTTGCGCCGTGCGCCGTGCGCCGGAGCTTCCGCTCCGATGCAAGAAGGCACGCTGCGCACCAAAAAACCCGGGCAGCCACCAAGGGCCGCCCGGGCGGACTTGCCGTACTAGACGAGCACACTAGACGCGGTCATCATCCCCATCGGGAATGCTCGGATCGGTGATCGTGATGCAGTGTTCCGCGGCGGTGCCGTCGTCGTCACAGAAGTCGTTCAGGTCGCTGTACACACTTTGAGCTACAGCGGCGGAGTGACCATCGATCCCGGAAATCACATAGCTTTGATCCAGGTCGTCGATGGCCTGGGCCACGTCGGCCAGTTCGTTGTTCACCCCATCGCGCAGCGTGGCCAGACCCACGATCAGGCCCAGCAGCACGGTGGTGGCCACGAGCACCAGCTCGGCCGACACCACGGCACCCACTTCGTCCTTCCACAGTTTGGCAAACATGCGCATCTGCCGTTCCTCCTGTAAAAAAGGAAACCCACTGTTTCGATGTCCCCGCCCGGTGCTGGGGATCATCTTCTATGCCAACGCCCCCCCGTTGGATGCACACGTTATGCCAAAGGAGCCTGCAGCGGGAAAAAAATGGGGCACTTGCGATAAGTTGCTGCTGCAGCGCAAGTTACAACTGCAACTTTCACTGCATCCGGCTCCCATACGCAACTGCGGAGCCGCGGGAGTGTGTGAGGGGTTAAACGGCCTAGCGCTAAGGTGTAAAGCAAGCTTTGCGCCTGGGGAGGTTCGCTGTCTTGCGGTTTCTCACAAAATGGCAGCGCATGTTGTTTGGGTTGGCAACCGGGAGCTTTCGCTCCGTGCGTGTTTAGCCAGCTAGCAACCGAAGTTCGACGCCGCAGGCGTCGCACTCTTGTAGCCGGGGGTCGTCAGACCCCCGGGAGGCAGCGTTTTTCCTTGTCCTTGAGCATCCCGAAGGGATGCCAGAGGGCAAAACGGTCCTTGTTTCTGGCACCCCTGCCGGGGTGCGGGGTGAGAGAAAGGCCGCCGCGGTCCGGTGGTCTCCGCTGCGCTCCGACCACCGGCTACAAGGCTGGCAAGCCTTCGGCTTGCTTTATGGTTTGGACACATCACACCTTGTGATAGCACGCTAAACACGTACGAAGTCCGGGGCTCGCTAGGGAGCTACCGCTCCGACGCAAGAAAAAAACGCAAATGCCACAACTGGGAGGGCGAGGCTCCGGCCGAGCCGCTGAAGTGGAAAAAGGTGCTGGGTTTGTTGGGCGTTCACTTACCAGCGAGCCTCGCCAAAGTATGCGATCTTTGGTAGCACGCTAAACACGTACTACGCTCCCGGCTCGCTTTTCTCCGCCGGTGGTGTGTTTTTGCTCGATCCTGTCCGGCGCGGGAGTACCTGCGCAAGCCGTAAGTCGCACGCAGCAAGCCGAATCCTTTCCGGCGCCTTCGGCTTTGCGGCAAGCTTTGCTACCATGAGGCGCACGCTCCGGACTGCCACGCCCGGAGTCGAGCAAGCGGTTTGCCGTGCCTTGGGAGCAAAAGTGCCCTTCAGACAAAGGAGCCTCCCCATGAGCGAAAAACGCGTGCTGATGCTGGTGGGCGATTTTGTTGAAGACTACGAGGTGATGGTCCCCTTCCAGGTGCTTCAGGCCGCCGGGGTGGCCTGTGATGTGGTCTGTCCGGGCAAAAGGGCCGGAGAGGTGGTGGCCACCAGCGTGCACGATTTCGAGGGGCACCAGACCTACACCGAAAAACCCGGCCACAACTTCCGGCTCAACGCCACCTTCGACGAAGTGGACCCTGCCCACTACCAGGGATTGATCATTCCCGGTGGGCGGGCGCCGGAGTACCTGCGGCTCAATCCGCGGGTGCTGGAGCTGGTGCGGCACTTTGCCGGCGAGGGGAAGGTGCTGGGGGCCATTTGCCACGGGCTGCAAGTGCTCACCGCCGCCGACGTGGTGCGGCAGCGCGAAGTAACGGCCTACCCGGCCGTGCGGCCCGAGATCGAACTGGCCGGCGGGCGTTGGGTGGAGCCCAGCCCAGGGCTGGACAGCGTGCACGTGGACGGCACGCTCATCACCGCCCCGGCCTGGCCGGCGCAAGGGGCCTTCATGCGGGCGTTCTTGCAGGCTTTGCAAGTGCCGCTGGGAGTGTAGCCCGCAGAAAAAACGCCGCCCCCCAGGAGATGCTGCTTGGCCCATGCGCCCCTTGGTCGTGCTGAATGTGGTGGGGCTGGTGCCGCGGATGATCGGCCCGGCCACCCCCCAGATCGCCCAATTGGCCCAGCAGGGGTTTGCCTGTCCGTTGGGCACGGTGCTGCCGGCGGTCACCTGCTCGGTGCAGGCCACGCTGCTTACGGGCAAGCTGCCGCGGGAGCACGGGATCGTGGGCAACGGGTGGTATTTCCGCGAGCTGGCCGAAGTGTGGTTTTGGCGCCAATCCAACCGGCTCATCCAGGCCGAAAAACTCTACCAGACGGCTCGCCGACGCAACCCGCAGCACACTACGGCCAAGCTGTTTTGGTGGTACAACATGTACGCCCCGGTGACGTGGTCCGTCACCCCCCGGCCCTGCTATCCGGCCGACGGGCGCAAGTTGCCCGACAGCTACAGCAACCCTCCGGAACTCAAGGACCAGTTGCAGCAGGAGCTGGGCGTGTTCCCGCTGTTTCGGTTCTGGGGGCCCGGGGCCGACATCGCCTCCACGGCCTGGATCGCCGAGGCGGCCGTGTGGGTGTTGCGCAAACATCGGCCCAGCCTCACGCTGGTCTATCTGCCGCACCTGGACTACAACCTCCAGCGGCTGGGGCCGGACGATCCGCAGATTGAACAAGACCTGCGCCTGGTCGATGCCGAGGCGGGCAAGGTGATCCAGGCGGCCCAGGAGCTGGGAGCCCAGGTGGTGGTGCTTTCGGAGTACGGCATCACGGGCGTTTCGCAGCCGGTGCACTTGAACCGCGTGTTGCGCCAGGCCGGCTACTTGCAGGTGCGGCGGGAGCTTCCCGGGTGGGAGACCCTGGATGCGGGGGCTTCGCGGGCCTTTGCCGTGGCGGATCACCAGCTGGCCCACATCTATATGCAGCGCCCCGAAGACCTCCCCCCCGTCAAAGCCCTGCTGGAAAGGACCCCCGGGGTGGAGCGGGTGCTGGACCGGCAGCAACAGCAGGAGTTCGGTTTGGACCATCCCCGCAGTGGCGAGCTGGTGGCGGTGGCTGCCCCGGGAGCCTGGTTCACCTACTACTACTGGCTGGATGACGCCCTGGCCCCCGATTACGCCCGCACGGTGGACATCCACCGCAAGCCGGGCTACGACCCAGCCGAGCTGGTGCTGGACCCGCACCTGCGATGGCCCAAGCTGCGCATCGCCTGGCGCTTGCTGCAAAAGGCGTTGGGGTTTCGCTACCTGATGGACGTGATCGGGCTGGACGCCACGGTGGTCCGCGGCAGCCATGGCCGCTTGCCCACCCCCGGCCGCGAGGAGGAAGAAGGCCCGGTGCTGGTCTGCTCCGACCCGCAACTGGCTTGCGACCGCCTGGAAGCCGCCCAGGTGAAGGATTTTCTGTTGCGGTTGCAGTTCGGCTAGCGGCCCGTTGAAAAACGCAAGTTGGGGAGGGCGAGGCTCCTGCCGAGCCGCTTTTTTTCAGCAGACGCGAGGAATGCCATAACTCGTTTCATTTCAGGTGGACTTTTTCAACGGGCTGTTGAGAAGCGGCCGTCTTCGCTACAAGTTGCGCTTTTCCAATCGGGCGATCAGGATTCCAACTGCGTGACCCGGTGCGTGGGCACGGGCCGGGCCGGACGGAAACTACGCGACTGGAACCCATCCAGCACCAACTCCCAGCGGCCTGCCACTTCTTCGGCGCACTGCCGGGCCAGGTGTTCCAGCTCCTGCGGATCTACGGCCACGCGGGCGTTGAGCGTGACATGGGCCTCCGGCACCCGCACGCCCGAGGCCAAGGACAGTTCCCGGGGCGAGTCGTTGCTGGTCCAGTTGGCCACGGCCAGGTCGGTTTCATGCCCGGCGGCGATCTTCACGTGGCATACTTCGCCCTGGTCGTGGAGCTTTTCGGCCAGCAGTTCCAGGTACTGCTGGGCCAGCTCGTCCAGCGAGAAATCCTCCACTTCCGGGTATCGGGACGAGAGGTAAAACGAGCAGTTCAGCCAGCCCAGCTCCGCTTCCCCTTGGGCGTAAAGATCGTAGTCCACGTCCATCAGCCGGGAAGGACCCTGGTAGCTGGTTTGCAGGTGCTCTATAAGCTCCGGGATGCCGGTGCCGCCGCGGGCGCTGATGGCAAGCACCGGCTTGCCGGGATACTGTCGGGCGATCAGCTGCCGCAGCTCCTCCACCTGCTGGGGAGAGAGCTTGTCGATTTTGTTCACCGCCACCACGTCGGCCTCTTCCAGTTGCTTGTGGAAGATATAGGCCGCCTTGGGCGAAAACCCGCGCTGGTGGCGGAGAATCTTGAAGGCATGCTCGGGCTTAAGCAGCACCACCAGCGGGGCAAGCACGTACTGTCCCGGATAAAGCCGCCGCAGCGGCTCCACCACCGTGGCCACCAGGTCGGTGCAACTGCCCACCGGCTCGGCCAGGATAACTTGCGGGCGTACTTCTTGGGCCAAGCGGGAGACGGTCTGTACCAGGTCGTCGAACTTGCAGCAGAAGCAGGCCCCGGGCACCTCGCCCACGGAAAGCCCAGCCGCCTGGAGAATCTGCGTATCCACCAGCCCTTCGGCCTGGTCGTTGGTCACCACGGCCACCGCCTGGCCTTGGCTGGCGAAATGACGGGCCAGGCGAGCGATGGTGGTGGTTTTGCCCGCCCCGAGAAATCCCCCGATCATAACAAACCGCACCGGCTGTACTTGCTGGCTCACGGCTGTTTCCCTTGCTGTGCTGGCATTAGGATGGACAACGGCCGCGCCGCTTGAGGGCGGCAGCCGCGTTTTCCCCGTCCTGCAATGGCTGGATTTGCCGATTATAGCCGAGCCACACCGCCTGTACCACGAAGCACCCAACGGGTATGCCCGATTCTGTGTCCAAGCCCGATTTCCAGGCCGACTCGCCCCTTGCCGTCGAGGGTGGCCCCGGGTGGTTTACCGGCCGCAAGTGGCCCTGGCCACCTGCCGATGAGGAAATCGGCCGGAGCCTCCAGCGGCTTTGGCACTCGGGGGACTGGGGCCGTTACACTCCTCCGGTGCTGGAGCAGTTGCGCGGCGAGCTTTGCCGCCGCTTCGGCGTGGAAGGGGCCTGGCTTTGCTCCTCCGGCACGGTAGCCGTGGAGCTGGCCCTGCGGGGCTTGGGCATAAAGCCGGGCCAGGAGGTGCTGCTTGCCGGGTACGATTTTCCGGGGAACTTTCGGGCCATCGAGGCCGTGGGTGCCCGGCCCGTGCTGGTCGATCTGGCTCCTGGGGCCTGGCACCTGGACCCGGAGGCGATCCCCGCGGCCTGCTCCCCCCAGACCCGAGCCGTGATCGTTTCCCACCTGCACGGGATGCTGGCTCCCATGCCAAGGATCCTGGAAGTGGCCCGAGCTTGCGGGCTGCTGGTGCTGGAAGACGCCTGCCAGTGTCCGGGGGCGACGATCGCCGGCCGCGCTGCCGGCAGTTGGGGGGATGCCGGCGTGCTGAGCTTTGGCGGTAGCAAGCTGCTTACGGCCGGCCGGGGCGGAGCGGTGCTCAGTTCGCAGGCGGAGGTGCTTCAGCGGATCAAGGTGTTTGCCGGCCGGGGTAACGACGCTTTCCCGCTTTCGGCCCTGCAAGGGGCCGTGCTGCTGCCTCAGTTGGAGAAGATGCACCAGCGGCACCGGAAGCGCCTGGCCGCCGCAGCACATCTTGTGGAGAAGCTGCGCCAGGCCCCCGGCGTGCAGGTGCCCCCGTTGCCAGGGCCGGATGCGGCTTCCCCGGCCTTTTACAAGTTGGGGCTTTGGCTCCCCGAGGCGCAAGCCCGGCCGGAGCTTCGCCCCCGGTGGCTGCAAGCCGCCGCGGCCGAGGGCATCCCGCTGGGCGAAGGGTTCCGCGGGTTCGCCACCCGGGGGGCACGCCGCTGCCGCCGGGTTGGGCCGCTAGAACAGGCTCGCCGGGCCGCAGCCGCCACACTCCTGCTGGACCATGCGGCGCTGCTGGCTCCGCCGGAGGTGGTCGAAGCCCTGGGCCGGCGCCTGGTGCAGATTGCCCGTTGGGCCATCGGCGAGCCGGGAGCGTAAGCTCCCGGAAGCGGTAGGTAAAATAACCGCGTGCTTACGCACGCGGCTGGCCACACCGAAAGACACCAACACGCCAAACGGCCAGCCGCCGACTTTAGCTGGCGGAGGACGGCAGGGCCGTCGGCCACGAGGTGTTTCCGCTCCGGGCAGGAATC
>JALSGI010000060.1 GCA_026982835.1 Planctomycetota bacterium
GTTGTTTTGCCGCAGGGCATCGATGGCCTGCTGGAAAGTTACGCCGTGCTTGACCAGCCGCTGCGGGTCGAGCCGCACCTGGTACTGCTTTTCGTACCCGCCCCAGGAGTTCACCTCGGCCACGCCGGGCACTTGCCGCAACTGGGGGCGGATGACCCAGTCCTGGAGCGTGCGCAGGTAGGTGAGCTTTTCCACTTGTTGTTCCGGCGGCAGTGAGGTGATGTCCACCCCTTTGAGCCGCAGGATGTAGTGGAACACTTCACCCAAGCCGGTGGAGATGGGGCCCATCTTGGGGCGGGCGATTCCCTCGGGCAGCTCCACCGTGGCCAGGCGTTCGGCCAGCAGTTGCCGGGCGAAGTAGATGTCCACCTCGTCCTCGAACACCACGACCACCTGCGACAGCCCGAACTTGGAAATCGAACGCACCTGCTTCAGCCCCGGCAAACCGCTGATGGCCAGCTCCACCGGGAAGGTGATCTGGCGTTCCACTTCCTCGGGCCCCAAGGCCGGGGCCACGGTGTTGATCTGCACCATCACGGGCGTGGTGTCGGGAAAGGCGTCGATGTCCAGGTGCTGAAGCGACCACACTCCCGCGGCGGCGGCCAGGGCCACCAGCAGCAGCACCAGCCCGCGGTAGCGAAGCGAAAAGTCAATCAGGGCGTTGAGCATCGTTGAAGCTGTTTGTTTTCGGTTTGGCTAGTCGCAAGCGAGAGCTTGCGGTTGTTTTGGACCGTAGCGTCCGTTGCTTTGTATGCAGCAACCGGGGGCTTACGCCTGCGGCTCGCCGTGGTGAGCAAGAATCGACGTTTGCTTTTGCTTTGGCGAGCCCCGGACTTTAGTCCGGGGAGAGCCGGAAAAACGCTTTTGTTTTTCTCCGGGAGCTGAAGCTCCCGGCTCGCCGTTTGTGAAAAATGGGTGCTTGTTCTTGCCTTGGCCAGCCGCGTGCATGAGCACGCGGAGCAAGTTCGTAGTTTCGGTTCGGTGTTCTCCCCCCGCTTACGCGGGGGGCTCTTGACCTGCGCAACCTCCGCACGCTGCGGCTGCTGCTCTCCCCCCGCTTACGCGGGGGGCTCTTGGTTGTACGTGTGAGCGATTATTCTTACCCCGGTGCGGAAGCACCGCCCGCAAGCCTCCAAGCCTCCACGCCTCCAAGCCTCCACGCCTCCATGCCCTCACCGAGCTAAAGCTCGGGGCTCGCCTGGCGTAAAGCTTGGGGCTCGCCTGATGCGGAAGAACCGCCCGCACGGCGCAGGACGCAAGGCGCACGGCGCACGCCGCAAGCCGGTTTCTCCCAGGGCCGGACCGGCCCCCTACTGCTCGCACAGTCACCCGGCGCCCAGGTTCCCCTTGAGCAGCTCGGCCCGAAGCGCCGCACTGCCCTCGGTAACGACCACTTCCCCGGGCAGCAGCCCGGCCAGAATCTCCACCTGCTGGCCCACCACCACCCCGGGACGGACGCTGCGGGTGTGAAACACCTTGTAGGAGCCGGGCTTCAGGTAGTCCTTGTCCCGCACGAACACCACGTGGCAGCAGCCTTCCCAGTGCAGGGCCGACCGGGGGATGAGGATCGCCCGGGGATCGCGGCGCAGCACGATCCGCCCGGTGCCGAAGGTTTCGTTGCGCAGGTGGCCCTGCGGGTTGTCCAGCTCCACCCGCACCTGCACCGTGCGGGTGGTGGTGTCCACCGTGGTGCTGATCCAGCTCACCTGGCCCACCTCGTCGTGGTCGCTTCCATCGGGCCGAAACAGCACTTGCTGGCCTTCCTGCACATAGCGCACCTGTTCCTGCGGCACGTCCAGCAGCAGCCACATCCGCCGGGTGTCGGCCACGGTGAAAAGCATCCGCCGGGGATCGACCACCTCGCCGGCCACCACGCTGCGCCACACCACCACGCCGTCCAACGGGGCCACCACCGGCAACAGATTGGCCGTGGGACGCACTCGCTCCAGCAGACTGGTTACGTGCGAGGGCAGCCCCAGCAGCGGCAACCGCTCGGCCAGCTCCTGGGCGGAGAGTTTACGCAATTGCTTGCGATCCACGCGCAGCCCCAGGTTGATAAGCCGCTGGGCGGCTTGTTCCAGTTGGGCTTGGGCCCCAGCCAGGGCCGTTTCGGCCTCTAGCAGCCGCTTGCCGGCCACCACCGCCTGGATGCTCTGGAGCCGCTGGTAGGTTTTTTCGTGCAGGCGTACGCGGGCCAGGGCCTCCAGCAACTGCGCCTTGGCACGTCCCACCTCGGCCGAGTCGATCAGGGCCAGCACTTCTCCGCGGCTGACGCGATCCCCCACGTTCTTGTTCACCAGCAGCACAACACCCGCGGCGGGGGAGGCCAGTTGGGCCACGCGGGTGGGGTCGTACTGTACCTCGCCCACCGCGTCGATGGTTTCCAGCACCTCCCCCCGGCTGACCAGGTCGATGTCGATGCCCGCCTTGTCGGCGTCCTGGGCTGAAGGGAACTGGATCCGCCGCAGATGCAGTTTACACTGCGGGTTGTTGGGTTTGCGGGGACAAAGCTCCAGGGCGTGCTTGACCCGGGCCAGGTCGGCCGGGTCGATGCGTGGGACTTGGGCCAGTTGGGCCACCTGCGGGTGCTCCCAGGGGCACTCGTGCACCCCGTGTTCGGCACACCAGCCGTAGAGCTTGCCCTTGGGCATGAGCTTGGGATTGCAAGCAATACAAATGGCCTCCGGCACGCCGTGTTCGGCGCACCAGGGCTCCTCTTTGGCCGGAGGGCCGGCCACCAGCTCGGAAAACTTGGGCAGCGTCCAGTCGCTATGATGCCCCCACCAGGCCAGGGCAGCCAGCACTCCCACCACGGCCAGCGTGGACAGGTGGCCTCGCACCGCGGCAAGGATCGAAAACACACGCAACAGCCATCGCATGGCAGAAGACCCTCACAATAAAGAACTTGCTCGCCGAGCTTTCGCTTTCCCAAAATCGCCGAATCAAATGACGATATTTGCGGAAAACGCCGAACCAGAAAAAGCGTTGTCGGCGCAGCGTGCTAGCAGAGAAGTACGCTTATCTGGGCGCAAAGAGCGCGCCCGGCTGGGCGCAGGCGGAAAAGATCTTCATAGGGGAAAACACCAGGGGCGGGGAGCTCCGTCCCGGGCAATAGCTGCGGCACCTGGCCCACAGGTTGCCCGAAGATAGGGGGTGTCTGTTCCAGCGGAGTGTCCAACGCCCGGTGCTGAAGCACCGCCCCGTGGCACAGGCAATCGGCCTCCGGCGTGCAGGAACTGGGGGAGGCTGGCTTGGTCCCTTGTTCCGTGCCGCAGTGGCCGCAGCAGCCCAAGGCTCGACTCAGCAGCGAGCGGCCGCCCCCCAGCTCTTTGCCCAGGCAGCCATACGGGCACACCAGCAGCACGGCCGCCAGCAGCCAGGATGTGGCAGTGCGAAGCAGGAACATAGGCCGTTCCTACAGGCAAAGGAGAAGCAGGAGTCCACTTCCCATCGTAAGACCCTTGCCGAGTGCGTGTCAACGGCAAGTGGCAACGGGGTTTGGGTCCTTGTATCCTGTGTATCCTGTCCCGGCGGAGCCGGCCGCCTTGGCCCTTTTCCTCGGGCAGGATAGGCTTGGAGTAGCAGGCCGTTTCCCCTGCCGCCGCTGGGCGCAGGTTCCTGGTGATTGATGGAGATGGTGGCTTGACCGAACCGAGTCCGCATCCCCTGCCGCCGGATTCGCCACCGGACGTGTTGGAGCTCTCGGACGCTTCGCCCTCCCGGAGCGTCCCGGCCTTTCCGCACCGACCTCCCCCGCATCCTGCGGCGCGGCTGCGTTCCTGGTCGCTGCCGCTAGTGCTTTTCGGCTTGACCTGCCTTTCCACGCTCTGGAGCGGAGCGTTTACCAACAGCCGCCTGGACCTGACCCCCTGGATCGACTGGGGCGTGGCCGACCTGACCATGCTGGCCGTGTCGCGTTGGGACATGGGGCTGGAGTACATGCTGGCCATCATGGGGATTTTGCTGGCCCACGAGATGGGCCACTTTCTCACCGCGCGGTGGTATCACATTCCAGCCAGCTTGCCCTACTTCATCCCCATGCCGCTGAGCCCCTTTGGCACCATGGGGGCGCTGATCCTGATGCGGGGCAACCAGGCCAATCGCCGGGAGCTGTTCGACGTGGGGCTGGCCGGGCCGGTGGCCGGACTGGTGGTCTGCCTGCCGGTGCTGTACTGGGGAGTGCAACAGGCTGTGCCGGACCCCCAGCCGATGATCGTCTTCCACCACCCCTTGCTGCTGAAAGGGATGATCGCCTGGCTCCGCCCGGACCTGGCCGGAAAACCGCTGGTGATGAGCCCACTGCTGATGGCCGGATGGCTGGGACTGCTCATCACCGGGCTGAACATGCTGCCGGTGAGCCAACTGGACGGGGGCCACGTGTGCTATGCCCTGCTGGGACGGCGGGCCCACCTGGTGGCCCTGGGACTGTTTGCCGCCGGGGTGGCCTTCATGCTGGTGGCCCAACACTATGTGTGGTTGTTGCTGCTAGTGCTGATCCTGCTGCTGGGCATCCGCCACCCGCCCACCCGCGACGACTCGGTGCCGCTGGGGGTTTTTCGCTTGGTGGTGGGCTGGCTCTCGCTGCTGCTGCCGGTGCTGTGCTTCAACCCGATGGGCGTGACGTTCCAGAACATGTAAGCGGCCGCAAGGGACGCCCGCTGGTTGCTTCTGCTGCGGTGTGCCTACCCCGGCGAGGGCACGAACTCCACCTGTGGCCGCCGGGTGATGAAACCCTGCTGGTAGCCTTCCTCAAGGAACTGCTCCACGGCGCGGCGGCCCTCGGCCCCCCAGTCCAGCGTCCACTGGTTCACATACATGCCCACGAACTGGTCGTTGGTCCGCTGGTCCAGCCCGCGGCCGAAACCCAGGGCGTATTCCAGCGCTTCCTGGCGGTGCTCCAGCGCGTAGCGGATGCTCTGGTAAAGCAGGCGGTTGATCTCCTGGATCGCCTGCCGGCCCAGGTCGCGCCGCAGGGCGTTGCCGCCCAGGGGGAGCGGCAGCCCGGTGCGCTGTTTCCACCACCGGCCCAGGTCCACCAGGCACCGCAAGCCGTGTTGGGCATAGGTGAGCTGGCCTTCGTGGATGATCAGTCCCGCGGCCACCGGCTGGCCCTGCCACTGCCCCTGGGCCACCGCGGGCAGGATCTGGTCGAACGGCACCACCACGTAGGGGAACCGCTGCTGCAGGTACAGGTGCAAGGCCAGGAAGGCCGAAGTCTGCTCCCCGGGAACGGCCACAGGGCCCTGGAGCAACTGCTGGCGGGACAGCTCCTGCCGGGCCACGACCATCGGCCCGTAGCCGTCGCCCATGCTCGCCCCGCAGCTGCACAGCACGTAGCGATCCGAAAGATAGGCATAGGCATGGATGCTCACGGCCGACAGCTCCAGCTCGCCCCGGCCGGCCCGCTGGTTCAAGCTCTGGATGTCCTCCAGCAGGTGCTCGAAGCGATAGGGGCCTGTTTCGATCTTGTCCCGGGCCAGGGCGTAGAACATGAACGCGTCGTCGGGATCGGGGCTGTGGCCGGTGCGAATTACTTGCTTGCTCACTGCCGGGGGGTTCCTTGTTGTTGCGGGGACAGGAGATGGGCGAAGACGGCGATGCTAACGTTTTATCCGCCCGGGGCAGGGCGTACCAGCGGGGCGGCCGTTGGTCTGCCTGAGGCAACCGGGAGCTCATGCTTCTGGTCGGCCGGTTCGGCGTGAGAATCAGCGCTTGTTCTCGTAACAGCGAGCCGCGAGTGTCAACTCGCGGAGCCAATCTGCGAGTCAGCGCGTGTTTTTCATTGTTTCCGGCTCGCCGGTGTGTGTTGGTTCCTGCACCGGAGCGGTAGCTCCCAGTGGCTGCGGCGTGTGCCGCCTCCCCGCACTGACGTGCGGGGCTCCAGATCCCTCCAAGCCCTCAAGCCTCCAAGCCTCCACGCCCTCCGGGAGCTTACGCTCCCGGCTCGCTGTTCAACCGCCAGCTTACGCCGGCGGCTCGCCCTCCAAGCCCCCAGGCCCCCACGCCTCCAAGCCTCCAAGCCCTCCGCCGACGGAAGTCGGCGGCTCGCCTGGCGCGGAAGCACCAAAACCCAATCCAGCGTCCCTGCGCTAGCTGCTAGACGTGTGCGTCGAACAGCCCTTGCTCTTGCATCAGCCGCAGCGTGGCCGCGAAGGCTTCCACGGTGCGATCCAGGTCGGCCTGGGTGTGTACGGCCGAGGTGGGGCCCCCGGGCCAGGAGAACAGGTGCACGCCGTGGGCCAGCATGCCCAGTTGCAACCAGGTGTCCAGCTCCTTGCGCCGCTTGAGCTTGATCGTCTCGTGGGTCCAGCGTCCCTGCACCACCGCCTCGGGGGTCATGCCTTGCTCGGGCGGGTCCAGCAGCACGTGAAAGCCGGAAAAGGTGCCATAGACCACGCCCGGCACGCCTT
>JALSGI010000061.1 GCA_026982835.1 Planctomycetota bacterium
CGAATCGCTTCCGCAACATGCCCAGCACCGGCAGCGCCTGCACCACATCGCCCAAGGCGCTGGGTTTGATCACCAGCACCCGCTCCGGCTCGATGTCCTCCAGCCCCAACTCCTGCCGGGGGAGCCAGGTGCAGGGTTCGGGCAGAGAGATGGGCTGACAAGTGCGCATGAGGCCGGTAAGCTAGGCTCCGGGGCAATGGTTCGCAGAGTTTAAGGGGCCGTGATGATAGCCGCTTGTTTCCCGCGTCGAAAGACGGGCCTGCTGCCAGCACTGCTGGCGGGGATGGTGTGTGTCTTTTCGGCTGCTCCCGGGTGGGGAGAGCCCCCTGCGGCGGAGGTGCAGCGGGGTACGGTTCGCTTTGAGCCGCTGGAGGACCAGCAGCAGCTTCCCCCTCGGTTTCGCCTGGGCCCGCACACTTTTCCCTACGAGCTGGAGCGGCTGGAAACCGTCTCCCGGCAGATTGAAATCTATCGCCTGCGGTTCCCCTCGCCGGTGAAGACCCCCTGGGAGCAAAACAACACGGTGGTGTGCGAATACTACCGTCCTTGCGGGGCGGGGCCTTATCCGGCCGTGGTGGGGCTGCACATCCTGGGTGGCGATTTCGACCTGCTGCGTCTGTTCTGCCGCTCACTTGCCCACAACGGCGTGTGTGCTCTGTTCCTGATTCTGCCGCACTACGGGCCGCGTCACGCTCCCGGGGGGCCGCGTCGGGCCATTGGCCCGGATCCCTACCAGTCGGTGCAGGCCATGACGCAGGCAGTGCTGGACATCCGCCGGGCCGCGGCCTGGCTGGCCCAGCGGCCCGAGGTGGACTCCCGCCGCCTGGGCGTGTTCGGCATCTCGCTGGGGGGGATCACCGCCGCCCTGGCCTCGGCCCAGGAGCCGCGGTTGCACAATGCCCTGCTGCTGCTGGCCGGGGGAGACCTGCGGCAACTGAACTGGCAATCGCCGGAGCTGGCCCCCGTGCGGCGGGAGATCGCCCGGCGAGGGCTCTCCCTGGAAGAGGTGCTGCGGATCATGCAGGCGGTGGACCCCGTCTCTTACGCCCACCGGTTGAAACAACGCCGGGTGCTGATGATCAACGGCCGCTACGACCAACTGGTGCCGCCTGCGTGCACCGAGGCGTTGTGGCGGGCTGCGGGCCGGCCGCCCATTCAGTGGTGGGACTGCGGCCACTATACGGCCATGCGCTTTGTGTTCGTGGCGGTGCGGGAAACCGTCGATTTCTTCCGCCACAGCCGGCCACCGGAGGCGGTGGGGGGAGTAAACCGCTGAAGCCCCAGAGGCAGCTTGCCACCAAGCAATCCAACTCCACCCGGGGCATACCACCTTACAAGCCACGCCCAACGGAGGCCGGTGCCGAGAATCACCCTTGGTCAAGGGAATCCCTCGGACGTATAATAGCTGGGCAACAAGAAGGGATTCCTGGGTCATCGGCCCCCCGGGTCGTGGCCCCCAGTGAGGAAGTTTGCCGTGCTGTCGGTTCGCCCCAAGGTGGCCGAGTTGGTGTTCCAGCTCTACGAAAAGCCCTTGCACCCGGAGCTGTTCGACGTGTTCGCCCAGCGGCGGGTGGAGCGGGGCTCGTATCGGGCCACGGTGCAGATCACATCGGCCGGGCACGTGATCACCTGGCAGTGCGGCCCGCTGACCCTCTGCGAAGTAGCCGCCAGCGCCCACCAGGTGCTCCCCCAGCGGAAGCGATTGTTCTCCCACCGTCTGAAGGGTCAGCGAAACGAACAGGTGGAGCTGCGTCGCGGGATCAGCTACCAGAGCTCCTTCCAACTGGAACCGGTCGATCCCGAGGTGTTCTGGACCTTCCAGGAAGAGCTGCGCCAGGACGGGCAGCACGAGGGGTTGCTTTACCATTTCCGCTCCAGCGGGCGGATGAGCCTGGGAGCAATCAGCTACATCCACGTGGAAACCCGCAATCGCCTCTTCCTGGTGCAGGCTTTCCACACTTTCCCGGACGATTACGCCATCGTGAAGAGCCAATCGCTGTTCGAGATCGGGCAGTAGTGGCCCGCAGACGCCTCCTGAACCCCACGCCGCTCTGGCCGCAGCCGGGGCCCAATCGACACTCAAGCGGCGAGCGTCTTTCCGTCCCGCGCTTCCCACCTTGCGGCATTGCATGGCCTGCTCCTGCCGGCACAGGGAGCTTGTATCCTGGGGGAGATTTTGCTGACCGCACCCAAGCCCGTTTCCTGCCCGATGAGTGGTTTGTTTGAGCAAGTTGGTTGGGACCAGCAGACAGCCGCCTGCTGCCGTCGGCTGGTGCAGTGGGCCGTGGCCGAGGACCTGGACCGCGGCTACGACTGGACCACCCTGGCCGTGCTGCCGGAGGATC
Organism: Planctomycetota bacterium; assembly: GCA_026982835.1. GTDB lineage: Bacteria > Planctomycetota > Planctomycetia > Pirellulales > S012-138 > S012-138. Next base: position 2,346 of record JALSGI010000061.1, read on the forward strand.
GTCCCGGAACCGCGGCCCTGGTGGCCCGGCAAGCCGGCCGCCTGGCCGGACTTCCGGCCGTGCCGGTGGTGCTGGAGCAATTCGACCCCCAGTTGCAGTGGCACCCCCGGGTGGAAGAAGGGAGCGAGCTTGAGCCGGGCACGGTGATCGGGACGGTGGCCGGATCGGCCCGGTCGCTACTGGCCGCCGAGCGGACGTTGCTCAACCTGCTTTCTCGGCTTTGCGGGGTGGCCACGCTCACGCGGCGATTCGTCCAGGCGGTGGCGGGCACCGGTGTCCGTATCTTCGACACCCGCAAAACCACCCCCGGCTGGCGACGGCTGGAAAAATACGCCGTGGCCGTCGGCGGCGGGCATAACCATCGCCTGGGGCTCTACGACGCGGTGCTGGTCAAGGACAACCATCGGGCGTTGTGGTCCGCCGGCAGGCAAGCCCCCGACCTGGCCCAACTGGTGCGGCAAGTGCGAGAGTTCCTGCACCACCTGGCCTCACAGCGTGGCGACGCCCCCGGCGTGCTGGAGATCGAAGTGGACACGCTGGAGCAGCTGGCCCAGGTGCTGCCCGCCGGGCCGGATGTCGTACTGCTGGACAACTTTTCCCTGGAGGGGTTGGAACAAGCCGTGGCGCTTCGGAACCGGGTGGCCCCCGAGGTGGTGCTGGAGGCCTCCGGCGGGATCACGCTGGAGAGGGTCCGCCGCGTGGCCGAAACGGGCGTGGATCACATCAGCATAGGCCAACTGACTCACGCCGCCCCGGCCCTGGACCTGGCCCTGGACTGGCAATCTTAGCATCTCCGATTCCTCGAAACGTGGTACAATTGGAAAACAGCGCCGGTGCCCTCGAATGGGAACGAGCCGCGTTTTTCCCCTCTTGTTTTCGCAGGTGGCACGATGATGCAGACACTTTTTTCCCGTGCCCGGACAATCGCCGAAGCTCGACTTGCCGGCCCGGCTCCCGTGCCCGAACGATCTCCAGTCCCGTGCTGGTCCAGGATGTGGGTCGGTCCCGCGGTGCTGGTGCTGGCCCAGGTGGTCATCGCTTCCTCCCTTGCGGCCCAGGAGCCGGACTGGAGACGCCAGCGGGAACTCATGGTGCAGCGCTACCTGGTGGCCGAAGGGATCAGCAACCCGCGGGTGCTGGAGGCGATGCGCAACACACCGCGGCACCTGTTTATTCCTCCGAATGTTCGCCATCTGGCCTACCTGGATATGGCCTTGCCCATCGGCGGCAAGCAGACCATTTCCCCACCGTACGTGGTGGCCTTTATGACCCAGATGCTGGACCCCCAGCCGGAGGATCGCGTGCTGGAGATCGGCACCGGCAGCGGCTACCAGGCGGCGGTGCTCAGCCCGCTGGTCAAAGAGGTCTATACCATCGAGATCGTTCCGGAGCTGGCTCGCCGGGCCGAAGCCACGTTGCGGCGGTTGGGCTACTTGAACGTGTTTGTGCGCCAGGGGGATGGATTCAAGGGTTGGCCGGAAAAAGCCCCCTTCGACAAGATCATCGTCACCTGTTCCCCGCAGAAAGTGCCCCAGCCGCTAGTGGATCAGCTCAAGCCGGGCGGGCTGATGATCATTCCCCTGGGAGAGCGTTACCAACAGCGGCTGTACCTGATGCGCAAGCAGGGCAATCGCCTGGTGGCCAAGTCGCTGGAGCCGACGTGGTTCGTGCCCATGACCGGCCGGGCCGAAGCGCTGCGCAAGGGACAAGACCCGCAACGGCCGCGGCTGCTCAACGGGGGATTTGAGTCCTACGACGCCCAAACGGGCCGCCTGGAGGTGTGGTACTACCAGCGACAGTGCACCGTGGTGCAAGGAACCGGCGACGATCCGGCCCCGGAGGGTAAGCACTACGTGGCGTTTCGCAACACGCAGCGGGGGCGGATGTCCCAGGCGCTGCAAGCCTGCGCTGTGAACGGCAAGCAGGTGCGTCGCGTGCGGATCACGGGTCGGGTGCGACTGTTCCAGGTAAGCCCCCGGCCGCAGGATCGGGAGCGGGCCGTGGTGGTGGTGCTGTTTTTCGATCAGGACCGCCGGGAGGTGGGCCGGGAACTGCTCGGCTCCTGGCGAGGCACCTCCCCCTGGAAGCGATTTCGGTTTACCATTCGGGTTCCCCCTGCGGCCCGGCACATGGTGGTGGGGATCGGGCTGTTTGGGGCCGTGGGCCGGGCGGATTTCGACGACCTGCACGTCGAGGCCCGCTGAGCCGTCCCCGTGGAAAGTCTTTCCCATGCGAAAAGCCAAAATCCAACGAAACACCGCCGAAACCCAGATCCGGCTCCAGCTCGACCTGGACGGCCAGGGCCGTTTCCAGGGCAGCTCCGGCGTGGGCTTCCTGGACCACATGCTGCAACTGCTGGCCCGCCACGCCTTGCTGGACCTGGAGCTTACCGCCCAGGGCGACCTGCACGTGGACCAGCACCATACGGTGGAGGACGTGGGCATTTGCCTGGGCCAGGCGCTGGAACAGGCCCTGGGGGACAAACGCGGCATTGCCCGCTACGGCCACGCCGTGCTGCCGATGGAAGAGACGTTGTGCACGGTGGCCGTGGACTTGAGCGGGCGGCCCTACGTGGTGTTTCGCGTCGATTTCCCCACGGAGAAGATCGGCCAGTTCGACGCCCAACTGGTCGAGGATTTCTGGCACGCCGTGGCCACGCACGGGCGGTTCAACCTGCACGTGCTGGTCCACTACGGCCGCAACAGCCACCACATGGCCGAGGCGGTGTTCAAGGCCGCCGCGCGGGCGTTGCGGGCGGCGGTGGCTCGGGACGATCGCCAGCCGGGAGTGCCCAGCACCAAGGGCGTGTTGTAGTCCCCAGCCGGGAGGCTTGCTGCCGATGGTACGCTGGCCGCGCCGCACCTGGACCACCCTCTACACTTACGCCGCGGTGTTCGTCGGCGTGCCGCTTTTGTGCTACCTGGCCTGGGCCTGGGTGCGCGGTCGCTGGCCATGGTGAAGGGGGTCTTGGGTCGTGGGTAGTGGGTCGTGGACCGTGAGGAGCCCCGCACGTCAGTGCGGGGAGAATCGGCGTCGGCTTGCGCCATGCGCCGTGCGCTGGCGAGCCGCGGGCGTAAGCCCGCGGTTGAACGGCGAGCCGCTGACTTTAGTCGGCGGAGGAGCCCCGCACGTCAGTGCGGGGAGAATCGGCGTCGGCTTGCGCCATGCGCCGGTGCTGCCGCTCCGGAGGTCTTGGGTCTTGTGTCTTGCGCCGGTGCTTCCGCACCGAAGCCGGAACAAACGCCGGTTTTTGCAATCGGCGAGCCCGCGGCTTCAGCCGCGGGAGGCGTGGAGACTTGGGGGCTTGGGGGCATGGCGAGCCGCCGGCGTAAGCCCGCGGTTCTCTAGCGAGCCGGGAGCGTAAGCTCCCGGAGACGATAAGAAAGCGGCGCATGATTGCCGTGCTCTCCGTGGGCTTACGCCCACGGCTCGCGGCTGCAAGAACCAGCGCCAATACAACCGCGTGCTCACGCACGCGGCTCGCCGGAACCGTTACCGTGGCGCAAAAACAAGCGTGCGTTTTCACGCAACGGCGAGCCGCCAGCTTCAGCTGGCGGAAAACAGC
>JALSGI010000062.1 GCA_026982835.1 Planctomycetota bacterium
CTCATGGCCTCCAAGCCCCCAAACCTCCACGCCTCCCGCGGCTGAAGCCGCGGGTTTGCCCAAGCCCCAAGACCTCCCCTACGGAGCAATCAGCCGCTCGGCTGGTTTTTCCCGCTCGGGGCGCAGTCCGGGGAACGCCACCCAGAACTCCCGATCCGGGTCCCCAACCCGCACGCGGTAGGAGGCTTTCAGGTCGAACACTTTGGGCTGAAACTCCCGGCCCGGCACCCGCAGCGTGTATTCCACTTCTCCGGTGGTTTCGTTCACCACCTGGAGCACCGGCTCGCCCCGGCCGCGCCACACCACCCGGGGAAGCCATCCGGCCGCGGGACGGGAGTCGTTGTCCAGCTGGTGGATGCGGATGGGCCAGCCGGGATACTGCTTGGCCCCCGGGCGGCTTGGGTCCACCCAGCGCGGCCAACACTCGATGGTGATCTGCCGCGTAAGCCGATCCAGCCGCACGATGCCGTAGCCGGGAGCCCGATCGTAGAGATTGGTGGGCTGGTGGCCGTACTGCATGGGATTGCTCACCGCGTGGACGGTGACGGGATTGCCGAACCCGTCGAAAAACCGGCCCGTGTAACGCGGCGCCCCCGGCTTGCGGTTGCGGCCCGGCGTGCGGGGAAACCAGCGCCGCGGGAACGTGTTGGCCACCGACGGCACGCACAAGGCCCAAGGGCCGTCGTCCCAGGCGTCCACGCCGTACTGGATGGTGCTGCCCAGGTGTTGATCGCCCGCAATGTGAAACGCCAGCGACCGCCGCAACTCCACCAGCGCCCGGCGTCGGCCCGAGGCGGGCCAGCCGTTGGAGTCGCAATCGGCCACCGGCACGTCGTTTTCCGGGTACTGGCCCACCGGCACCGTTCGCAGCCGGGGCACCACGGCGTCGCTGGTGGCCTCGGCCGGCAGCGTGGCCACGTTGGCGAAGATGGTCTGCGATAGCGCCACCTTGATCCACGCCCCGTGACGCCAATCGCTGGCCCAGTGTCGCAAGAACTTCAACTGCCGCGGTCCCAGCAGCAGAGCCGAAGGCACGTCGGATTGCAAGACCGGATCGAATTGCCGGTTCTGAAACCACCCGTTGCGCACCTTGCCCTCGGGCAGAAGCACCGCCGGGGGGGACTTCCACTTGCGATCCTCCAGCACGGCGAAGCTCACCCCGGCATATTCCACTCGGCAGTAATAGACGCCGATCCCCTGAAGCACCGGCGTGGGGTCGGGGGGATCGGGCAGGTGGCTGGTTTGCGTAGCCTGTACCGCGTTGACGAACTCCGGCGGCATCTTGTACCCGCCGGAATCCTGCGCCACCTGGCCGAAGCCCGGAATGGTCCGCTTGCCTCCCGCCCCCCAGATGTTGCCGTGATACACGTCGTGATCGTCGGGGATGGTCACCGCGGGGCGGTCGCGGGTCAGCTCCCGGAACGCCCAGCACCAGCGATACCACTTGTCCAGGTAGTCCAGCATGGCGGCCTGCAGCGGCTGGTACTGGGCGCCGGTCAGGTCGCCCTCATAAACCTGATCGCCGGAGAAGAAGAGGAAGTCCGGGTCGTGGTGCTTCACCGCTGCGATGAGCTCCCGGTGCGGGAACCACACGCCCTGGTGATTCCACTTCAACCCGCCGGTGAAAATCTTGTGCCCGGTAAAAGCCGCAATCACAAACTGCCGCTTGCCCCACGGCTCGCGGCGAATGGTGCCGGGGAAGAAGTGGGCCTGGTCCCTGCCGGATTTGCTGCGTAGCAGATAGACCACGCGATAGGGGCGATCGCGCCGGGCGTCCCAGCCCGCAACGCGGAATGTGGCCGTGTAGCTCATCGGTCGCACCGGGGCGGTAGCTACCTGCTGCCAGGAGCCGTCCGAGCGGCGCACTTCCAGTGCGGCTTGCTTGGTGTCCTGCGGACCCAAGGGGGGCAGCTGCACGGTGAGTTTCAGCACCCCGGCGCTGAGGGTGTATTGCACGCCCAGCACCGGGCCGTTGCGCCGCGAGTGGTCCACGCGGAGCTTGCTCCCCCGAAGCTGCCAGCGGCGGAACCAATAGCCGTGCCGCCCGCCCCGGGGCGTGGCGTGCGAAACCAGCCCCAGCCCCCCGTCGGCAAAGTGCTTGGGCACCCCCTGGCGCACCAGGTGGGCAAGCCGCTTGCCGCTTTTGGACTCATGGGCCGAAAGCTCCACCTGGTAACGGCCATCCGGCTGGGGAGAAAGCCGCAGGCGCAGCTCCACTTCCGCGGGCAGCTTGCCGCCGGGGATCTGCGCTTGCGAGGTCGCCTTGTGGGGCGCAGAGCCGGGCAGGGGGGCCAACTGGTCGCGCCGGGGGCCAGGGCGGCTGAAATCATAAAGGGCCAGGCGACTCGTGCCGTCCACCACGCACAGCATCCCACCGTCTTCGGCCTGACGGTGCTGCACCAGGGCCGTGAGGCGGTAGTCCACGTGCGGCCCGCCGGCCCCCACCAAAAACCCGGCCCAAGAGCGCGGGTTGCCCGGCCGCTGTGGTTCAATCGGCCCCAGCAGCACGCTCATCTGGAGCGTGCCCGGCTCGGGGACCAGGTAAGCCGAAAGCAACTGCACGGTGCGTACCGGGCGGGGGGTGCCCAGCACGCACTCCAAGCGCCCCCCGTGCACCCGCCAATCCTGGAGCCGGTTGGCCCAGGCGTCAGGGCCTACCCAAACCCGATCCAGCGAATCGTTCCAGTCCAGCAGGAACTCCGCGGCCGAAGCGTACCAGCCCGGCCAAGCCACCACCAGGCCCAACGCCCAGACTCGCAGACACCCCCCGAAGCCACGCCAAAGAAAGCGACCGGCACGGAACATAGAGCAGACTCCTTCCCTTGGGCACAGTGCGCAACTCAAGTTGGGGACAGGGTAACGCGCGTGCTCATGGTAACCGATTCCCGCCTGGTTGCCCACGCCCTGGCAGGTGCCGGGGGACGGGCTTTGGCCGGGGCCGCCCGGTCGCCCCCTTGCGGGCACCGGGGGCAGAATCGGCCCAATCGGCACAACCCGCACACCGGGCAAGCCTCCGGCCGGCACTTTGCCGCCCAGTTGCTTGCCCGCGCCCCCCGGTAGCCGAAATTTCAAGAGAAGAGAAAAGGGTAGCTCTTGATCGGGAGATTGGACATGGACCCGGTAGCGGTCGATGCCGTGCAAAGTGTGATGCAGGCCAAAGAGGCCGCCATGCACCAGAAGCTGCAACTGGCCGTGCTGGATAAGCAACTGGAACTGATGGAACAGCAAGGCCAGTTGATCGACCAGCTTTTGCAGAGCAACCGCCGGGGTGCGGTCCCGGATCGCGGCGCGGCCCTGGACCTGCAGGGGTGAGCACAACCGGGCAGACCCTCCCTTGCGGCATTGCGAGGAAGCCAAGAAGCGTTTTATCCGCCTTTCTCATACGGGCGGATCAGCTTTTCCAAGGCATCCTCGAATCTCGGGCAAGGTATTGTTTCGCTTTTCTTCCCCGTGGGTGTTTGCCACTTGTACTCCAAGGGCTGATTTTTCAAAGTGAAGGGGAGCAAGTGCAAGCCCCGCGTCCGCCTGATGAGTTGGCTCAAATGGTGCAAGGGTCGGAACCAGCTTTCCTGGGCGAAGTCCGTAAAGACTGGAACGCAAACGACCATTTGGGCCAGGCGCGAACCGGCATGTTGGAGGTTCAATAGTCGAGCATAAAGGTCCTTGATCTGCGTGGTAAAAGATTTGCACTCAATATGAATAAACGCTCCGTTCCGCAATACGATCAACAAGTCCAGCTCCGCAATTACCACTTCTTCTTTTCTGTGAGAAATGACGACGTTTCGCCAGATTGACTGGATGGCCGGACTGCTATTACGGTCATCCATCCACTCCAGCAGGCGACGCGCCACGGCGTTTTCAAACGTCGCTCCTAACCCCACGGCAGGCTGGGACATCCCAGCCCGCATCTGCTTGATCTTGGCATCTCGGACAAGCTTTGCCGTGGCCCAGTAAAACCCCTGCCAACATTGTTCGGGAACAATCGATTCAAGAATATACGATTTACCACTCTCTTTTTCTGCTTTACAGATTGCTTCTCTGCGTTTTTCTTCTTTTATTGTTTCCTCCTCGGCATTCGTCTCTTCCACCTCTTCATCTTCAGCAGACAAATGCTTTACGAGGAGAGCATTGAGTGTTCCCGTTAGCGACCTTTTCCACCTTCTAATACGTTTCTCTGTTAAAAATGCACGGACATCGTTATAGGGGACAGGCTTCTCGGTGAGGTCTGGCTTGAACGAGTTCCACTGGGCGTGTACCTCGTGCAAATCTCGGGTGAATTTTGGATCTATACCGTACGAGTTTGCGCGTTGGAGGCGTTCGGGGAGCGTGTCTCGGGGCCAGAGTTGTTCTGCCTCGTCCGGATTTTGAATGCGATGCCCTGAGGCTTCCAGAACGTCGGCAAGGTCTAATTGGTGGCGCTGATAAGGACGGATGCTCGGCGAGTGAAACACCCCGTGCTGGAACATCCAAAGCTGGACTGGGCGGCCATTGTTATAAACGACCACCGGCTTTTGTTTTTCAAACGCGCGAAGGAGGCCGACGGGCGTTAACTTGTTTCCTCCGTTGGCCACAAGGATGGGCCGGCACTTTCCGGCCCAGCTTGAGGCAACAGGCTGCAACTTTTCCGATAACTCGGCTGGATTGTTGATATGCCCAACCTGGATCGGTTTCAGAATCTTCAAATCATAACGTTCAAGCACCCTGCTAGGCCCCTGATCCCAGCCCTCTCGCTGGGCAGTTCTACTGAGAATCCAGAGCACTTGATCGCCGGGTTTGGCCAGCTCCAGCACCGGCGGAAGGTTGGCGACCGGCTGCCCAGTAGCCACCAGAACGAACAGTCGGGGCTTGTCGTCCATCGGTTCTTCACAAGGGATATCGCAGTCGGCAACGGTTCCGGCTACCTTGCCCCAGAATGGAAATCGGCTGCTCCTTCTTCCCCAATTGTTATCCCCTGCCGCAGGACAGGGTCAAGTTATTTCTTTTCGGTCTCTGGATTTTACCTCGATCCCCTTTGGCAGGGGGCCAGGTGGCCAGGGAGAGAGAAAGCTCCGGCAACGGCAAAAGAAGCCACCAGCACGCAGCTCTTTGAACACGTGAGAGAGAAAAACGAATGATAACACTGCTGGCGGCCCGAAGCTTGTTTTCCCAATCGGCGCAAGCAGCAAGCTACTCCAGTGCCCGCAGTTCCTGGATGCGTTGCTGGGTCTGTTGAGACAACTCCTTAAGCGATGCCTTACGCAGCGCCGAATCCAACGCCCGCAGTAGCCGCAGGGCCACGTCGAGCTTGCCGCCCACGGCCAGCTCGTCGGCCAGGCCCCACACCGAGGGGGCCAGCTTTTGAAGTTCTTGCTGTCCCCTTGCGTGGCTTACCGCGTGGAATGCCAATTGGGCCTGGGCCTCGGGCACAGCGAGGGTGAAATCCTCGGCCAGCCGCTTGGCCAGCTGGACCGCCTGGTCGAACTGCACCGGGGCCAGCACTTCCGCGGCCAGCCAGGTGGCCAGGTACCGTTCCAGGGGATCGGGGGCGGCCTGGGCCACCTGCTGGAGTTTTTCGGCCAGGAGTTTCCGCTGCTGGGGGGATCGGGCCTGGTCCAGTTCGTTCTGGTAGCGTCGCTTCCAGCGGCGGAGCAGCAGAGAGAGCCGCTGCCGGGGCGGAAGTCGCCATCGGCCGTCAGGGGCTCGGGCCAGCGAGGAGTTTTTTTCCTCTGCCAGCGGGGAGGTGCTGGGGATGTTCACCTTCAGCTCCGGCAGCAGGAACTGTACTTCTTCGGCCAGGCCCATCTGCGCGGCTCGTTCCCACAGGGCTTGCGCCCGCTGCTTGCGGTTCTTGGGGTCCACGGCAAAATAGGCCCCCAACACCAGGTAAGTGGACCCCTGGGATTTGTCCAGCCACATCTCGGCCAGCCCGAAGGCCAGCCCCGTGGGCATGCTTTGCAGCGTGTAGGTGCGATTGCGGCCCGCCATGCGAATGGTAAGCGAACGGGGGGTCACTTCCACAATGCCCACAATCTTCCCATCGATGGTTGCCTGCTCGGCCGTTTGCAACTGCTTGATCGATTCGCGCACGGCCAGCCAGAACTGCTCCACGTAGTGCGCCAGCCGCTGCACGCGCTGGTATTGCCGGGCCACGGGAGAGTCGCCCAGGGCCTTGCTCAGCGGCTCGGCACGTTTCAGCATCGCCTGGGCCTCCTGGAGATTGCGATGTCCCAACTGGTAGCGCGCGGCCAACAGCAGTTTTTCCAGTTCGGCTTCTTTGCGTTTTTTTTCCTCGGCCGTCATGGCCGGGGCGGGCTGTCCACTTGGAGGCTTTGTGGCCGGAGGGGTAGGCTTCGGCGGCGGCAGGGCAGATGG
>JALSGI010000063.1 GCA_026982835.1 Planctomycetota bacterium
CAACGGCGTGGCCGTCAGTGCCGCCTGCGGCCGGGCCGACGTGCTGGACCTGCTGGACTACGGGGCCTGTTCCGACACCTTCAGCGGCAACCCGCTGGCCTGCGCCGCGGTGCTGGCCACGCTGGATGAGTTCCAGGAACAAAACGTGCTGGAACACGCCGCCCAGTTGGCCCAGGTGATCGAAAAAGGCCTGCTCCGCCTGACCGAAACGCCCGTGGTGGCCCGGGTGCGCGGCGAGGGGGTAGTCTGGGGCGTGGAATGTGCTCCCGTGGGCAACCATTCGGCCGACGAGGTGGCCAACGCCTGCGTGTTGGCCTGTTACCAGGGGGACAGCTCGGGCCGGGCTATCCACCTGCTGGGCCCCCTGGCCGGGAACGTGCTGCGGGTAAGCCCGCCGCTGGTAATGCCGCTGGATGAGGCCGAGCTGTACCTGGAGGCCATGTACGATATCTTCTCCTCGCTGGGCGAGAACCTGGCCGGTTGAGTTGGCCTTGGCGTCCAACTGTCCCCTGAGGATTTGTGCCCGGAACTGGTCCCGGGTTACCCAAACTCGGTCCCTCCCGGCAAGGAACCGCGTCGCGTGTCACCCCTTCGGGTATAATGGAACGTAGGCGTTCGGCAAGAGGTTCCGGTTCCTTGGGAAAAGCCCCCAGGGTCCTCTCGCGCAAACGGCTCCAAGGTTTTCTTGGCATTTCAGCTTGGGCGAGCTTGGAACTTCAAAAGACGGGGCATCGACCTGTGCGAAGGAGGGCAAGGCATGAAACGCCAGGTGCATACCGTCGTGCTTCGGAGTCCGGAACACTATGGGCAGAAAGTGCCACCGGGGCCCCTGGGGGATTTTTTGCGGGAGTTGCCATCGGCCATCCGGCTGGCGATTCGCATGGCTCTGGCCGGGGCCAGCACTTCCCGCGGAAAGCGCCCCACGTGGTTAACCTCTGCTTCCGATATTCGACTGGTGGACTACCAGGGAGCCGACGAGACGATTCTCCGTTTCGAGGCACCCCCCTTGGGTGAGGCTGCATCGGAACTATATTCTCAACAGGAACTTTGGCCCACAAGGCCGGACCGGAACGATACGGGATTCGACGTTCTTGCCGACGTGGTCGAGGAAGTGGCTGCCAACAACCTGGATAGTGAACGGTTCGATTCCGTGTTATTAGGACAGTTGACCCGATTTGAGAAACCGATTTCCAGAGCGTTTTCGGAAATAATCATTACGGGGCGCCGCCATACGATGAAGAACCCTTGCATTATTAACTCCTCTACGATTGCAACTGCAAGGAAACTCCGCACGGCAACGCCAGCTCCCCGACAAGTTCGGATTGTTGGAAAGCTGGACATGATCCGAGCCAGCACCCAGAGCTTTGCCTTGAAACTAAATAGCGGGGAAGAAATCAAAGGGGTTCTCCTGAAAGGAGACATGGGACAACTGGCCAAACTGTTTCAAAAGCCGGTCATGGCGACCGGTACCGCCATTTTTCGTCCTTCCGGACGCTTGCTACGCATCGATGCCCAGGAGGTAATAGCCGCCCCTGGAGAAACAGAAGCTCTTTCCACCGTTCCTAAGCCCGTGCGGCAAAAAACAGATCTCCGGCAGATCCTACGCGAGCAGAAGAACAAACGGGGAGTGGCCGCCGTCTTGGGGAAGTGGCCCGGTGATGAAACAGATTTAGAAATCGAGCAGGCATTACGGGAGATGAGTTGATGCCGGAAACGGTCGGCTATCTACTCGATACTAACATCGTAGTAGCTCTTATTCGCGGCAACCCCCTCGGGCAGCGTATCAATGCTCAGTATAAACTTCAGCATAATCTCTACCGTTGTCTGGTTTCCGTCGTCTCCGTAGGTGAATTGATTGCACTGGGCCGCGCGTTCGGCTGGGGAAGACAAAAGCTAAGCAAGCTCCGTGGCTTGTTAGAAGAGCTCGTCTGGATAGATATTAACTCCTGGGATATTCTGGAAGCCTACGGAGAAATCTACGACATAAGCAATCAATCCGGCAGATCGATGGGAGAAAACGACATTTGGATCGCTGCTACTGCGAAGGTAACCGGCGCGGTTCTCCTCACCACGGATAAGGATTTCGATCACCTTCACGGAGAACATCTCACGCGCATCTGGATCGATCCCAAAAAATAAAAAGAAATAATTACAAAAACCCCATCTGGCGATTACCGGCCCGGGGCACTGCGGGCCCGCAGGCGAATTACCCGGATGGCTTTTTCTTCCCGGGGAGAGCCTTCGGCTTGTTGCGCCGGGGCCGGCAAGGCCAGCACCCGGTCGCCGCGGCGGAGGTCATTCAACTGGACCGGGCGGCCGTTTTTCTGAATGCGCGCATCCGGGGCCACCTGCACGGTGCGCACTCCGCCGGGGGAGCGAAGCACCAGTTGCCGCTTCTCAAGGTCCACCTGTTGCACGATGCCGCGCAGGAGGTTTCGGAATCGGGCCGCCGGGGGCCCGAAGGGCCTTCCTCGGCTCGGGCCTCGGCCGGCCAGCGGGCCACCGCGGGTCCCCAACCGCCGCCCCCCGTCGGCATCCCGTTGCAAGTACACCAGGTACTCCTGCTCCAGGTGCTTGCACCAGCCGGCCTCGTCGTTGCAGGCAAAGTAGCGGATCTTCACCCGCAAAGGACCACTGCCCCGGGGAGCTTGTTGCACCTGGATGAGGAACTCCCGCGGATCGATGTCGGCCGGTTCTTTCACCTGGGGGCCTTTGAGCACCGCGGGCGAGAGCTTCACTCCCCGAGGAGCTTCGATGGTAATCTGCGGCACGGGGGTGAGGTTGTTCCAGTGGACATGGTAGATCGGGTCGGGATAGAAGCCCAGGTACAGCTTTCCCCGGCCGCTGCGCAATAGCTCCGGTGTGCCTTCGGCCCGCAGCTTCATGTAAAACGGCTCGGTGCTCCCTTTCAGTTGCGGCTCGACTTTAAGTGGCTGCATGCCCCGGGGTACTTCCAGCCGCGGCACCACGCCCTGCTTGGCCACTTTCGGGGGCGGCTGGCGGCGGAGTTTGACCTCTTCGGGCCGGGTGATTTTCTTCGTAGGGCCGACCAGTTCCACCAGGTCCTTGCGCAGCGCCTCCGGATCGCTCCAACGCCGCACGCGCACCAGCTTCCCCTGCGGATCCATCACGAACTCGCTGTTGGGCGCATCGCCCAGGGCGTGCTTGAGCCGGTTGTCCATCGCGTCCACCAGCCAGGGGATCGAGGTGCCCAGCGTGCGGCGGGCTTCGCGTACATGGGCCAGGCGTTCTTCGAGCGTGTAAGGGGCCACGTAGCCTTGGTAACTGGGATGGGCCAGGGCCTTGTAGATGAAGTAGAACTTCACGCCCTGGGGGCGATAGTCGCGGGCCACGGCTTCCAGACCGGAAACCTTGCGCAGAAACGGCGGTCAGGTCAGGCAGCCAAACACCAGCACGGTCCAGGAACCCCGCAGGCTCTTCAGCGCAAGCGGCTTGCCCTCCTGGTCATAGACGGTCAGATCGGGCAACCGCGAGCCGGGCTGGGGCAGGTGGAACTGCGCTCCTGGCCGGCGGTTTCGCAGCGCCCGGGGCGGCTGGGCCCAAAGCCCCGATGCCTGCAACACCATCACCACCACCAGCGCGGAACGAAGCCAAAGACGGGGGATTCTCCGCATGAATCGGGTTCCTTGGCCGAGCGTACCGGGAACTTCCGGACAAGGGGGCCGCACGCGGCAGAGTGCCAAAGCCCCCCAACACTTAAACCCGATTGGCGGAGGAAGGTTTTGCAAAAAATGGCGGACAGCTCTCGCCCCGGCGGAAGTGGCCCCCGGCTACCACGCCAAGCGCACCAGCGGGGCCAACTGGTCGTAAAGTCGCTGGTTGGCCGTGGCCAGGAAGCGCGGCTGGAACAGGTTCAGCGGTTTTCCTTCCGGCCCGCGGATCACGCCACCGGCCTCCTCCACCAGCAGCACCCCGGCGGCGATGTCCCAGGCGTTGTTGCTCGTGGCCCAATAGGCGTCGAATCGCCCGGCGGCCACGTAGGCCAGATTCAGCGCAGAGCTTCCCGTGCGGCGCAGCGACTGCGTCTGGACCAGCACGTTGAGAAAGTTTTCCACCTCCGGCCCGTCGCGGCGTACCCGGGGCGGGAAGCTACAGGCCACCAGCGCTTCGCGCAGCAGGGTAATGCGGCTGGTGCGGATCGGGCGGCCGTTGAGCCAGGCCCCCTGGCCGCGGATGGCCGAAAAACACTCTTGCAGCGTGGGGTCCCACACCACGCCCACCACCGGCCCCTGCGGCCCCACCAGCGCCACACTCACCGTGTACTGCGGCACAGCGTGGGCGTAGTTGACCGTGCCGTCCAGCGGGTCGATGATCCATTGCCAGGCCGAGCTGCCGCGCACGGCCAGCCCGGCTTCCTCGGCCAGAAAGCCGTGGTCGGGGAACCGCTCCTGCAAGTAGGCCACGATCCGCTGCTGGCTTTCCAGGTCGGCCTGGGTCAGCAGGTCCTTGGGGGCTTTTTCCTGCACCTGGAACCGACCCCGCCACTGCTGTAACACCTGGCCGCCTAGTTGGGCCGCTTCCTGGGCCGCGACGTGCCACAGCCGCAGTTCTTCTTCGCTGGGCAGGGTTGCCTCGTGCGTCTGGCTCATCGTTCTACTGCGCCGGAGTTCTCAACCTTGGGAAAAACGCTTGCGCCACTGCGGCTCCACTTCCGGGTTGACCCAGGCCGGCAGCGGGCGGCCTTCCAGCCCCGCAAGCAGGTTCTCGGCGGCGATCTCGGCCATGCGGTTGCGGCTGCGCACCGTGGCGCTGGCAATGTGCGGAGCCACGATCACGTTGGGCAGCTTCAACAGCGGATCGTCCGGCGGGATCGGTTCCGGGTCCGCCACGTCCAGCCCGGCGGCAAACAGCTCGCCTTGCTCCAGCGCCTGCCGCAGGTCTTCCTGCACCACGATGGGTCCCCGGGCCGTGTTGACCAGCACGGCCGTGGGCTTCATTTTGCGGAACGCCTCGCGGTCGAACAGCCCACGGGTGCTGTCGTCCAGGTTGGTATGGATGGAGATAAAGTCCGCCTCTTGCAGCAGGGTGTCGAAGTCCACCTGGCGGGCGCCCAGTTCCCGCTCGGCGTGCTCGTTGCGGCGGATGTCGTAGTAGAGCACCTGCATGTCCCAACCGCGATGCAGCCTTCGGGCGGTGGCAAAGCCGATGCGGCCCATCCCCACAATGCCCAAGGTCTTTCCCACCAGGTCTTGCCCGATGTGCCCCAGCGGCTCCCAGGTCTTCCACTGGCCGCTTTGGGTGTAGTGGTGTCCTTCCACCAGGCGGCGAGCGGCGGCCAGCAAGAGCGTAACGGCCATGTCGGCCGTGGCGTCGGTGAGCACGCCCGGAGTGTTGCCCACGGCAATACCCCGCTCGGTGGCCGCGGCCACGTCGATGTTGTTGAACCCCACGGCAAAGTTGCTCACCACCACCAGCCGCGGGGCGCGGTCCATCAGTTCGGCGTCCACCGTGTCGGTCAGCAGGGAGACCAGCCCTTGGCAGTCCTCCACGCGGCGGAGCAGTTCGTCCCGGGGCGGGGGGAGCGGGTCGGTCCACAGGTCCATGTCGCAGTGTTCTTGGATCTTCTTCAGGCCCACCTCGGGAATCACCCGCGCCACAAACACCTTAGGAGGCATGAGGGTTTCCTTTCTTTGGGACAAACACGAAGCAGCTCCGCCGGGCAAGAAGACGCTCGGCCGACGAGGGCAGTATCCGGCCCCCGGCTGCGAAACGCAAGCCCCCGGCCTGTGCGGCCTGCGGCGTCTTGGGTCTTGGGTCGTGGGCAAAGAGCCCCCCGCGTAAGCGGGGGGAGGAGGTGAGAATCGGCTTGCGGCGTGCGGCGTGCGCCATGCGCTGTTGCGCCGGAGCTTCCGCTCCGAAGCAAGAACCAGCGCCAATTCTTGCAACCGGCGAGCCGCCAGCTTCAGCTGGCGGAGAAGAATAACCAAAAGCGCTTATTCGGCTCTCCCCGGGCTCCAAGCCCGGGGAGAGCCGCAGCTGCCACTCCAATGCAAAAGTAAGCGCAAACAGATGCGACGGCGAGCCGGGAGCGTAAGCTCCCGGTTGCATCGAATAGAAGCAACTGCCAACACGGTTCAAACCAACCGCGTGCTGACGCACGCGGCTCGCCGGAGCTTCCGCTCCGGGGCAAGAAACGGCTTGCGGCTTACGCCACGCGCCATGCGGCTTGCGACGTGCGCCGGAGCTTCCGCTCCGAAGCAAGAACCAGCGCCAATTCTTGCAACCGGCGAGCCCTCGACTTTAGTCGGCGGAGATTAAAGCGACTTCAACACCAAGAGCAGAGACTGATTCTCCGCATCACCGCGAGCCGGGAGCGTCAGCTCCCGG
>JALSGI010000064.1 GCA_026982835.1 Planctomycetota bacterium
TGCGAAGACCGCCAGGCGCTGCTGGAGAAGGCACGGGCTCTGGGAGCCGCCGGAGCCCACCTGGAAGACGCCCGCGAGGAGCTGTGCCGCGATTTTGCCTTTCCCGTGCTGCAATGGCAAGCCCGCTACGAGGGCGTCTATCTGCTGGGCACCTCGATTGCCCGGCCCCTGATCACCAAGCGCTGCCTGGAAGTGGCTCGCCGCGTGGGGGCCGATACGTTCGCCCACGGGGCCACCGGCAAGGGGAACGACCAGTGCCGCTTTCAACTGGCCGCCGACGCCCTGGCCCCGGAAGTGAAAGTGCTGGCCCCCTGGCGGATGCGGAGCTTCCGTGAGCAGTTTCCGGGCCGCAGCGAAATGATCGAGTATTGCCGCCGGCGCAATATCCCGGTAAAGGCCACGGCCGAAAAACCCTACAGCTCCGACGAAAACTGCCTGCACATCTCCTACGAAGCCGGGCGGCTGGAAGAGCTGGAGACCGACGGGCTGGAGCTGGTGGAGTTCGGCATGACCACCAGCCCGCAACTAGCACCTGATGAGCCGGAAAGCGTGACCCTCGACTTCCAGCAGGGCGTGCCGGTGCGGGTGGACGGCCAGGAGCTTTCGCCGCTGGAGATTGTCCAGAAGCTCAACCACTTGGGCGGCCGTCACGGCATCGGGCGGATCGACATGGTGGAGAACCGCTTCGTGGGCATGAAGAGCCGCGGCGTTTACGAAGCCCCCGGCATGACCATCCTCTACGAGGCCCATCGCCTGGTGGAACAACTCACCCTGGACCGCGACCTGCTGCATCTGCGCGATCGCTTGGCTCCCGAAGTGGCTGAGATGGTTTACTACGGCTTCTGGTTCCATCCCAAGATGGACGCCCTGATGGCCTTCATCCGCCAGGCCCAGCAGGTCGTGACCGGCTCGGTCACGCTGCGGCTTTACAAGGGCAATCTGCTGGTGCAGCGGCGCAGCAGCCCCAACAGTCTGTACGATGCCGCGCTGGCCACGATGGAAGGCGGCGGGGATTACAACCAGGACGACGCCGAGGGGTTTTTGCGCATCCAGGGGTTGCCGATTCGAGTTTTCAGCCAAGTTCATCGCCGAGGGTGTTGATGCCAGGCGTCGCAGCAGCGAGCATGAAGGGATAAGGAGTAAGGAGAGCGAAGGGGCGCAGAACCCAGAGTCGGAGATAGAGAATTCGTCCAGCCTGGAGCCTCCCGCGTAAGCGGGGGGAGCCGCAAGCCATGAACGAACAACTCCTTCCCCCCGAACTGGTGGCCCGGCTGGAACGCCTGCACCTGGCCACGCGCAAGGTGTTCCACGGCCGTTTCAAGGGGGAGCGCCGCAGCCGCCGCAAGGGGCAAAGCGTGGAGTTTGCCGACTACCGCGACTACGTGCCCGGGGACGACCTGCGGTTCATCGACTGGAACGGCTACGCTCGGCTGGACCGGCTGTACCTGAAGCTCTTCCTGGAAGAAGAGGACATCCACTTCTACCTGCTGCTGGATGCCAGCGAGTCGATGAACTTCGGCCAGCCAACCAAGCTGCAGTGGGCCGTGCGGCTGGCCGCTGCCTTGGGGTTCGTGGGCCTGGTGCGGGGGGATCGGGTTTCGGTCCATGTGCTGCGCGGCTCGCGGGTCGAGGCCAGTCCGCCGCTTCGCGGCCGGGTGAGTGTGCCCCGGCTGGTGGAGTTTTTGGAACAGGTGGCCCCGGGCGGGCCGACCGATCTGGCTCAGGCCCTCAAGCGGTTCGCCTTGGCCAGCTCCGGCAAGGGGATCGTGGTGTTGGTTTCGGACCTGCTGGACAAGTCCGGCTACGAAGACGCCTTGCGCGCGCTGCTTGCCCGGGAACTGGACATCTACCTGGTGCACGTGCTGAGCCAGGAGGAGCTGGACCCGGAACTAAGCGGCGATCTGCGGCTGATCGACGCCGAGGATGCCGACGTGGCCGAGGTGACCGTCACGGTGGGGCTGCTTCGGCGGTACAAGCAAACGGTGGAGAACTTCCGCAGGGGTGCCCGGATTTTCTGCACCCGCCGCGGCATCGCCTACCTGGGCGTGGACAACACCGCGGCGATGGAAAAGGTGGTGCTGCGCCACCTGCGGCAGCGAGGGCTGGTGCAATGAACTTCCAGTTGGACTCCCCCCTGGGCGCGGCGCTTTGGGCCGTGGCCGTGGCCGTGCCGGTGGGGATTGTTTTGCTTTACTTTCTCAAGCTGCGCCGCCGGCCGGTGGAAGTGCCCAGCACCTACCTGTGGCTGCGCACGGTGGAGGATTTGCACGTCAACTCGTTGTGGCAACGGCTGCGGCGGAACCTGCTGCTGTTTTTGCAACTGCTTGCCGCGGGACTGGTGCTGCTTGCGCTGCTGGGTATCTCGTGGCGGGGCACGCGGCTGGTGGGCGAGCGTTTTGTGCTGCTGGTGGATACCTCGGCCAGCATGTCGGCCCGCGAAGACGGACAAACCCGCCTGGAGCGTGCCCGGCAGGAAGCCCTGGCCGCGATCGAGCAGATGGACCCGGACGCCGTGGCCATGATCGTCGCCTTTTCGGATCAGGCCCAGGTGCTTCAGTCTTTTACCGACAGTCGCCCGGCACTGCGGGCCGCCTTGCAGCGGCTGCGGCCCACCGCCCGGCGGACCCGGCTCCGGGAAGCGCTACTGGTGGCCTCGGGTCTGGCCAACCCGGGCCGCATGGCCAGCGACCCGACCGACGTGCCGGTGCCCGACCCCCTGCCGGCCACGCTGGTGCTGTTGAGCGACGGGCGTTTTCCGGTGCCGGATGTGCCGCTGGGGAACCTCAAGCCCCGGTTTCTGCCTATCGGCAATCCTCAAACCCAAAACCTGGCCATCACTGCTTTTCAGGTGGATCGCCCGCTGGGGCAGACTGGCTCCTGGCAGGCGTTTGCCCAGGTGGACAACTTCGGCTCCCAGGCCAGGCGGGTGCTGGTGGAGCTTCGCCGGGGGGATGTGTTGCTGGACGCCCAGGAAGTGGAAGTACCGGCCGAAGGGGGCACCAGCGTGGTGTTCGAGCTGGGCCAGATGGAGCCTGGCCCGCTGGAACTGCGGTTGAAAATCGACGATGCCCTGGCCTTGGACAATACGGCCTGGGCGGTGATCAACCCGCCCCAGCGAGCCGACGTGCTGCTGGTCACCCCCGGCAACGAGCCGCTGGAGCTGGCCTTGCAGACTTCGTTGGCCGGGGAGCTTTGCAATCTCATGGTGCAAAAACCGGAGTACTTGCAAACGAAGGAGTACCGCCACGCGGCCCTGGCCGGGACGTTCGACCTGGTGATCTTCGACCGCTGCCAGGTGCCGCTGGATGCAGAGACCAAACGCCCCCTGCTGCCGCTGGCCAACACGTGGCACCTCGGGAGCCTGCCTCCGCTGCCGGCGTGGAGCGGCGAAGGCGGACCGCCCAAGCTCCGGCAGCAGCCGCAGGTGATCGACCTGGCCAGCGAACACCCGCTGATGCAACTGGTGGATTTCTCCGGCGTGGACATCGTGGAGGGATTCTCGGTGCCGGTGCCCTCCGGGGGCCACGTGTTGCTGGAAGCCGATACCGGCCCCCTGCTGGTGGTGGCCCCACGCGAAGGGTTCCTCGACCTGGTGCAAGGGTTCACGCTGATCGACACCGACCCGGAGGGCCAGACGACCGTCACCACCAACTGGCCCATCCGCACCAGTTTTCCCGTATTCATCCTCAACGTGCTGCAAGTGCTGGGGCAGGCCGAGCAGATGTCGCGGGCGATGAACCTCCTCCCGGGAGAGCCGGCCCTGCTGCGGATCAACACCACGGCCAAGGAGCTGGCCGTGGTTGCCCCGGACGGGAAGCGCTTCCCCTTGCGCCGCCGCAGCGGGAACTTGTTTTCCTTCCTCCAGACGGACACTCCGGGCGTATATCGCGTGGTGGCGGGGGAGCAAGTGGTGCGATGGTTCACGGTGAACCTGTTCGACCGGGACGAAAGCGACGTGCGGGCCCGGCACGAGGTGCAAATCCGCCACCAGCAGGTGGCCGGTTCGGCGGTGCGACAGCCGATCCGCCGCCCCTTGTGGCGCTGGGCGTTGCTGGTGGCCCTGGGGGTGCTGTTGGTGGAATGGGCCGTTTTTGCCCGCCGCGTATCCCTTTGAGAATTTTTTTGGTACTATGAACTCCAATGGGCAGGCATGACCCGTGCCTGCGGCAACCGGCAGTCCAAGCCACGGGGCTTCGAGCACATGGGTTCCCGAACCAAACGCCGTCCCCTGTTGATTCGCCGCGGCCGTTCCCGGGAGGAAAAGGCCGCCGCCTCGGCTGCGCAGCGGCGGAAAAAGAAAGCCATCAACCGGCTGCTGGAAGATCGCACCATCGAGCAGGTCAGCTACGACCAGTACCGCCAAACCGTGCGGCACGTCTATGACGGTCCCCAGGGAGCCATCCTGGCCCTGTGCAGCTTTCTTTCGCTGCACACGCCGCTGGGGGAACGGCTGCTGCGGTCGCGCCGGTTCGACCTGCGGGGCTGCAAGCAGGTGCTCGATGTGGGCTGCGGAGCCGGGCAGATTCTCCGCCACCTGCTCAAGTACGCCGATCCGGATGCCGAGATCACCTGCTTCGACATCTCCCCGGGAATGGTTCGCCGGGCACGGCGGCGGATTCAAAATCCTCGGCCCCGGTTCCTGGTGGCCGATCTGACCCAGTTGCCCTTTGCCGACGAAACGTTCGACTGCGTCACCTGCGGCTATGTGCTGGAACATCTGCCGGATGCCCGATTGGGCCTGGGCGAGCTGGCCCGCGTGATGCAGCCCGGGGCCAAAATGCTGCTGCTGACCACCGAGGACAACTTCGGCGGAGCCTGGACCAGCCGCGTGTGGCGCTGCCGCACCTACAACCGCCAGGAGCTTTTCCAGATGTGCCAGGAGGTGGGCCTGGTGTGGACCAACGAGCTGTGGTTTACGCCCATCCATAAGCTGCTTCGGGCCGGGGGCATCTGTGTGGAGCTGCGTAAACCCGCCTAGGCGCCAGGAAGGTTCTTCGCCCCATGAGCGACAAACCCCAGCCTCAGGACGCTTCCGCACAAACTTCCCCGGACCAGCCCAAGGCCGCCTCCCCCTGGCCTTTTCTCATCGTTCTTGGGGCCCTGGCCCTGGCCGTGGCCCTGATGGTCAAGTACCAGGGGAGCGACTCCTCCGGGCCGGCCGATGGACCCGTGTTGCAAGGGGTGGCCCTTGCACCGCTGGTTTATGCCCAAGGGCCGCTGGATTCGTCGGCGTTACGGGGGCGCGTGGTGTTGCTCAACTTTTGGGGCACGTGGTGCCGTCCGTGCCGGGACGAGTTCCCGCACCTGCACGCCCTGTACCAGAAGCTTCGGCAACAGGAGGCCTTCCGCCTGGTGCTGGTTTCCTGCCTGCCGCCGGGGGAGCCGTTCGACGAAAACCTGCTCCGCGAAGAGACCCAGGCTTTTCTGGACCAATACAATGTCCGCGTGCCGGTATATGCCGACCCGGAGCAAAAGACCCGGCTGGCCCTGGATCGCCTGGGAGCCTGGCCCGGAGCCTATCCCACCACCGTGCTGCTGGACCGGCAAGGACGCATCCGCTACCGCTGGGTGGGCTACCGCCCGGGAACCGAAGTGGAAATGGAACAGCAAATCCGGCAATTGCTGGCCGAGCAATAAGGCAACCCTTGGCAGATCCCTGGAAAACCATGCTTCGTGCCGTTCTCTACACCCGGCAAGGGTGCCACTTGTGCCAGGAGGCCAAGGCGCTGCTGGCCAGCCGGGGGTTTGCGGTCCAAGAGGTGGATATCGACCAGCACCCCGAACTGCAGGCCCGCTACGACACGTGCGTGCCGGTGGTCCAGATCGAGGGCAAAGAGCGTTTTCGTGGTCGTGTCAACCCCGTGCTGCTGGATCGACTGGTGCTGGCACTGCGAAAACAAGACGATTGATCCGCCAAAGGATTGATCCACAGAAGGGAAACCCTTGAGTGGAGCGGAACCGCATCCGACGGCCTTGGGGCTTTTTGCCAAGCACTGGACCCCCGGGCAGGTGAAGACTCGCCTGGGGCGGCACCTGGGCCCCGAGAGGGCCGCCGCAGTGCATCGCTTGTTCGTGGAGTGTCTGCTGCGGCGGCTGGCTGCGGCGGACTGCTGGCAGGGGTTCTTGGTGTACTGGCCCCCGGAGCAACAACAACCGATGGCCGATCTGGCCGCCCGCTGCGGCTGGCAGGCGGAGGCTCAATGCCCCGGCGACTTGGGCCGCAAAATGCGCCACTTCCTGCGGCAGCGATTGAACCAAAGCTACCGCCGCGTGCTGCTAGTGGGAGCCGACGTGCCCGATCTGCCGCTTGCCTTCCTTCAGGAGGCTTGC
>JALSGI010000065.1 GCA_026982835.1 Planctomycetota bacterium
TTGCGCCGGTGGCTCCATGAGCAAGGGCTTTGGCCCCGGGGACAAACCAAGCCCCCTGGGCCGAAAGAAGCCATGCAGCAGGCCCTCCGCAAGGCCGGAAAACCGTGGTCGGCAGCAATTTTCAAACAATTGGCCTTGCAGGTCGGGCTCAAGGGATGCACGGATCCGGCCTTCTTGAAGCTGTGCCAGGTTCTCCGGTCGTGGTTTCCCCCGTGATCCCTACTCCACCACCACCTCCACGTGGTGCCAGAAGCCGAACTCGCCCCACCAGCGCCCAAGCGCCCGGTTCTCCAGCTTCAACACCACCTCTTTGCCCACGAAGGAACTCAAGTCCACCTCCACGTCGAGCCAGCCGTCTTTGAGCGTTTGGTCCGAGACGGGGAACCGGGCCAGCTCCTTCCCGTTGGCATGAACCACCAAGAGCCAGTCACACTTGGGCAGGCAGCTTACGCCCACGCGCAGCACGGCACGGCGAGCTTTCCGCAAGTCGAACCGGCCGCGAAGCACGCAGGGGCGGTGCTGCCGCACCGGGTGGGTGCGCACGACGATCTTTCGCCCGCGAAACTCCGGCAACAACGCCACGCCGCGGTAGCCCGAACCCAGGCACTCCCAGCCCGGGGCCACTTCCGCAAGCAGGCGATTGAACCGGGCCGGGTCGGTGGTCTGCTCGTGCTGGACTTCGTACACGCCCGGCAGCGGCCGCGCTTGCGGGTCTTCCGGCGGCCTGTCCAGGATCAGGTAGGCGAACAGGTCGGCAATCTCCTGCGGTTTGAGCTGTTTTTCGATGTCCTCGGGCATCATCGACAGGCGGCTTACCTGCATCGCTTCGATCCGGTCGCGGGGGATCACCTCCTGCTTGCCCCCCTGGAGCTTGAGCACCACCCGCTGCGGGGAATCCTCCACCACCAGCCCGGTGAGCACCTTCCCTTCGTCGGTGACCACGGTACGGGCCTGGTAGGCGGCGCCGATGACCAGCGAGGGATCGAACACGTTGGAAAGAAGCTGATCGAAGGAGTTGCGTCCGTTGGAAGTGAGGTCCGGCCCCACTTCCTGCCCCTGGCCGAAGAGCTTATGGCACTGGCCGCAGAGCTTTTTATAGACCTCGCGCCCCCGGAACGGATCGCCGGGATGGCGGCGGATGAAATAGCGCATTTGGGCCACCACGCGCTCCCGCTGCGGGTTGCGCCGGGTGCGCAGCGTCCCCCAATGCCGGTGCAAAAGCTCGGTGAGTTGTTTGTCGCCGCGGGCCAGGATGGTTTGGGCCAGCGTGGCATTCAGCGCAGCGGTGGGCACCTGCCGGCGGCCCATCGCCTCAAGCAGCCTGCGCGCCCAGGCTCCCCGCTGGCACAGCAGGGCCACGGCCTGAGCCTGCAGCGGCGCAGCCAACCGGGGGTAGAGCTTCACCAGCAGGTCGGCCACCTGGGGGCTTTTCAGCCCGCCCAGGGTTTGAATGACCCGGGCCTTGGTGTCCTGGGAAGTGCCTTTTTCCAGCAGCACCTCCCGGGCCAGAACGAGGGCTTGCTCGTCCTGCACGGCCACCAGGGCGGCCAGCGCGGCCAGGCGATCCGCCGCCGGGGCCCCGGGGCGCCGCACCAGTTCCCGGGCGGCTTGCACCCCGGCCGGATCGTTCCATGTGGCCCCAAGCAGCAGGGCCTCCAGGCGCAAGCGCCCCCCGGCATGTTCCAACAACTGCCGCAGCAGCGGCACCAGTTCTTTGCGCAGGTGAGCCAGTTCCGGGCCGCTGAGCTCGCCGCTTTGGGTGCGGGCGGCCACGCGACGCAGGGCTTGTTCCAGCAGAGGGACTGCGTGCTTGTCTCCCTGGCGGCGCGCGTGGTCCAGGGCAGCAAGGAGCTGTCCTGTGGCCTGGGCTTGAACGGGCCGGGCCAGCAGCCGATCCACCAGGTAGGGCCACATGCGGCCAAAGCCCAGGGACTGCCACGCCTTCAGCTCCACGGCGTGCCGGGCAAAGGAGTCAGCCTGCCGGACAAGCCGCGGGTGGAGATTCTGCCACACGATGTGGGGAATGAGCCCATCGTCGCCGCAGCGGACAAGCACTCGGGCCAGCAGCTGGACCGGATCCAGTTGCTCGATTTTGCCGGCGGCGGTGGCCACCTGCAGCAGCACCTCGGGGGCCGAGTCGTCGGCCAGTTGGGCCACGCGCCGGGCCACACGGTCGGAGACCGGAGCCAGATTCCCGGCGGCTCGCACGCCCCAGGCTCGCAAGTCGCTCTCAGGGGCGGCCAGCACGCGCAGCAGGAACTCCTCTTCCAGATGCCCGGTGCCCAGCAAGGCCCAAAACGCCCGCAGCCGCACAGGCAAGCTGCGCCGCGAGTCGAGCACCCAATGCTGCAATTGGGGCCGCACACCGGCCTCGTCCCGCTGCTGGAGGATGCGAAGCGCGGTGGTGTAAAAGTAATCGTTAGGGCCTTCCAGGTAACGGAGCAGCTTGGCGCTGGGCAGCTTTTCCAGGTCGAAGCCCACCCGGCGCGGGGCCTTGCCGTAGCGGATGCGATATATCCGCCCTCGCAGCCGGTCGATCCCCTTGGGGTCACGGTTGGCGTCCTGGTAGCAGTGATAACGGTCGTACCAGTCCAGGATGTAGAGGCAGCCGTCCGGGCCGGTTTTCTGGTCCACGGGCATGAACCAGGCGTCGTTGGCCGTCAGGAAGTCCGGCTCGCCGGTGGCCAGATAGCTGCTGCCGCGGCGGTGCAGCCGGTCCACGTTGATGCAGTTGCCGTGGATGTTGCCCATGTAAAGCCGCCGGTTGTACGGCTCGGGATAGACGTTGCTTTCCAGGTAGTGCAAGCCGCAGTAGGCAGCCTTCTGGTGCCGGTGATCGACGATGGAACCGATCTTCCAGGTAAACGGCGGATAGGCCCCGGCCTGGCGGTGGTAGTAGCCCGTTTCGGCAATGTGCCACAGGTGGTCGATCACGCAGGCACTCACAAAAGCATTGCCCAGCGGATCGAAAGCAATGCCCCAGGGGTTGCTTGTCCCTTCGGCAAACAGCTCGAACCGCCGGGTGCGGGGATGGATGCGAAACATGGCGCAGGTGAACTCATAGACCCGATCCCCCTGCTTGATCCGGCTGCGATTGAACACGCCGTTGAGACCGTAGAGCCAGCCGTCCGGGCCCCAGGTGAAAGAGTTGGGCAGCTCATGCGTATCGTCGCGGCCGAACCCGGTGACCACCACCTCGCGGCGGTCGGCCCGGCCGTCCCCGTCGGTATCCTGCAAAAAGAGAATATCCGGGCTGTTGGCCACCCACACCCCGCCGTAGCCCACGGCAATCGCCGAGGGGATGTTCAGTCCTTCGGCGAACACCTGCACGCGGTCCACGCGGCCGTCGCCGTCGGTGTCTTCCAGCACCTTGATGCGGTCGCGTCCCGGGCCGGGGCTGCGGCGAGGATACTCCAGCGACTCGCAAACCCAGATGCGGCCCCGGGCGTCGAAGCACATGGCCGTGGGATTGACCACCTGCGGCTCGGCGGCCACCAGCTCCACGGTGAACCCCGGCGGCACCTGCATCTTGGCCATCGCCTCCTGGGGCGAGAGGGCCGGGCCGGGCGGCTTGTCCTGGTTGTGGGGGATGAGCTGGGCCGAGGCTTCCGCGCAACAAATTGCCAGCAGGAGGGCAACCACCAGATAGGAAACCAAACCGCAACGCATCAGCGGCACTCCGTAAACAGCAGGAAGAACGAACACAGGGGCAGGAAAAAACCACTACCAGCCTACGTTGGGTGCCGGAGAAAATAAAGCGGACTGGGGGCGTGCACCCGGTGTGCCTGCTCCAAAGGGGATGGGAGCCTGGAGAGATAGCCGAGCCCCCGCGTAAGGGGGGGAGACTCCAGCTAGCAGTGGGCGGATCGACGCCACAGGCGTTGCACTCTGGTGGCTGGGGCTCGCCAGACTCCCTGGAAGACTCTTGTGGCGTGGCTTTATTTAGCAGCCCGGTGAAAAACTCCACTTCAAGCTCAAACCTGTTTCTGGAATTGTCGCAAACCATGAAAAAACGGCACGGCTGTGACCTCGTCTTCCCAGGGTTGCGTTTTTCAACGGGCTGTTATGCGCGGCGGCGGAGGTGCTCCGGGCAGGGGAGCGAAAACAGCCCAAACAGCTCCTCGGCCGAAAGCCCCAACTTCTGCTGCCCCTGGGCGAAGATGGTGCGAAACAAGCGCCGCTTCTCGTTGAGAATCTCCTCGATCCGTTCCTCGATGGTGTCCAGCGTGACGTAGCGGGTCACGGTGACCGGGCCGGCCGAACCGATGCGGTGGGCGCGGTTGATGGCCTGGTCCTCCACGGCCGGGTTCCACCAGCGGTCGAACAAAAACACGTAGCGGCAAAACTGCAAGTTGAGCCCCACGCCGCCGGCCCCGTAACTGATCAGCAGCACATGACTGCGGCGGTCCCGGCGAAAGCGGGCGATCACCTCGTCGCGTCGCCGGGGCGGGATGCGGCCGTGGTATTCCAGCGGGCCAAAGGGGCGCAGGTGTCGGTGCAGATGCCGGAGCGTATCGACCCACTGGCTGAACACCAGGGCCTTTTGCCCGCTTGCAGCCACCTCTTCCAGGTCGGCTTGCAGTTGTTCCAGCTTGCTGCTGGAGCCGGTGGCCGGGTCGAAGTTGCAGATTTGCTTCAGTCGCGTTACCAGCTCGAACACGTGCTGGATGGTCACGGCCTGGCCCAACTCGTGCAGCCGCAGCAGGCCTTTCTTCTGGGCCAGGCGGTAGCTTTCCCGCTGCTCGGGGTCCAGTTCCAGTTCCACGTCGCGGAACAGCTTGGGCGGCAGGTCTTGCAGCACCTGGTCCTTGGTCCGCCGCAGCACATAGGGGGCGGCCAGTTTGCCCAGCCGCGCCGGCGGCAAGCTTTCGTGCAAGCGGCCCGGCTGCAAAAACTCGAAAATGCCCACCAGGTCGGCCGTAGAGTTTTCCACCGGCGTGCCGGTCAGGGCCCAACTGCGCCGCCGCGGAATGGCCCGCACCACCCGGGAAGTGCGCCCCGAGCGGTTCTTGATCCGCTGGGCCTCGTCCAGCACCACCAGGTCGAAGGGGGCCAGCTCTCCGGCCAGCAGCTCCGCGTCGCGCTGCACCAGTTCGTAATTGGCCAGAAACACCGGCCCGGCCCGAAACCACCACCAACGCCGTAGCGCCTGGTTGCCTTGCACCACCACCAGCGGCACCTCGGGGGCCCAGTGCCGGAACTCGCGCTGCCAGTTGGTCACCAGCGGCTTGGGACACACTAGCAGCACCCGCGCTGCCTGCCCGCTGTGCAGCAACAGCCGGATGGCCGTCACGGCCTGCATGGTTTTGCCCAGGCCCATCTCGTCGGCCAGGATGGCGCTGGAACGGGAGTAGAGGAACGCGATCCCTTCCCACTGGTAGGGGAAGGGCCGGTGGGGCAGAGCCAGCCGCCGCGCCCCTAGCAGCCGATCCAGCGACGGCTGCAGGGCGTAAAAGAGCCGGTCCTGGAGTTTCACCACCTCCGGCGGGGCGGTGCAGCGGACGGGTTTTTTGGGGGAGGCATTCCTCCGGGGACGGCTTTCTTCTTCCGCGGGGTCTGCCCCCGGGGAGCTTGCCTGGGCGGAAGCTCCCGCGGCCGTTTCTTTCAACCACCAGGGGGTGCCGGCCACCGGAAAGCGAAACCGCCGCAGGCGCACCGGCACCCGTCCCAGCTTGACCGACAGCACACCCGGGGCTTGCAGCAACAACCGCCCGCGACGCGTGCGCACCGGTACGCCCCGGCGCAACGCGGCGTTACAGCCCCAGGTGGCTAGCTGGACCGGGGGCAGCTCCACCTCCAGGTGGCGGAGCTGGATTGGCTCGGGCAGTTCCCTCTCCCCGGAGTGGGAGGAGAAAGGCAGGGGACTGCTTCCCTGGGAAAAAGGGTTCATGCGGCGCGGCGTGCTTCTTCCAGGGCCAGGGCAATCCGCTGGAACGGTTCGTCCAGTTCCAATGCCGGGTCCAGTTGTTCCAGCAAGTGGAGGAGCCGTTCCGGAGGTGTGCTGTTTGCCTCGGCTGGAAGGAGGTGCCAGCGGCGAAAGGCAAGCACGTTCTTTTCCTGCCGGGGCGGTTCCGCTTCCGGGGCTTGGGCGGCACGGGGCGCTTCTTCCGGCGGCATCACCCAGGCCAGGGGCACATCGACCACCTGGGCCGCCGCCAGGACGCTTTGCCGATCGGTCAGCACCAGCCCGGGCCGGGGACGCCCCTTTTCCACCAGCACGGCCCCGATGCGTCGCCCCAGAAGGTACGGCTCCAGCTGCGCCCCGTAGAGGATCTGCTGCACGCGGTTGGGCAGCACCGGCTCGGTG
>JALSGI010000066.1 GCA_026982835.1 Planctomycetota bacterium
AGCGCCGGGAGGGCGAACCTCCTGGTGAGCCGCAGGTTCACCGTGCGCGTTGTTTTCCACAAACGCGTTCTGTTCCTGCTAGGTGCGGAAGCACCACATCTGGCGTCTCTATGCTAGCTGGCTAAACACGTACAAAGCCGGGGGCTCGCCAAACACGTGCTGACACACGCGGCTCGCCGGACAAGAATCAACTCTTTTGCTCTGGGGGGGCTTCGTCTTGTGCTGGCACGCTAAACACGCACCTGTGACCAGCTTTGTTCCCCTGTAGCAAGTTTTCAAGCAAACAGGGCTTCGGCAAAGGATTCCGAGTCGAACACTTCCAGGTCCTCGGGCTTTTCGCCCACGCCGACGAACTTGACCGGCAGCCCCACCTGCTGGCGAATCGGCACCACCACCCCGCCCTTGGCCGTGCCGTCCAGCTTGGCCAGGATGATGCCGGTGCACTGGACCGCTTCGGTGAATCCGCGAGCCTGGCTGATGCCCGGTTGGCCCGTGGTGGCATCCAGCACCAGCAGCACCTCGTGGGGGGCTCCGGGGAGCACCTTGCCGATGACGCGGTGGATCTTGGACAGCTCGTCCATGAGGGACTTTTGCGTTTGCAGCCTTCCGGCCGTATCGACGATGCAGATGTCGGCCCCCTGGTTGACGGCCGTCTCCACGGCCCGATAGGCCACCGAGGCCGGATCGGAACCCATGGGAGCGGTGATGATCTCCACGCCCAGCCGCTGGGCCCAGATGGTCAGTTGCTCCACGGCCGCGGCGCGGAAGGTGTCGCCGGCCCCCAGCACCACCTTTTTGCCTTCGCTGCGGAAGCGGTGGGCCAGCTTGGCAATGCTGGTGGTTTTGCCCGAGCCGTTCACGCCCACGACCATGATGACCGTGGGGCCCTCGGGGTTGAAGTTGATGGGCACCTCCTCCTGGGTGAGCTGCTGTTTGAGCTTGGCCTTGATGGTGTCGAGGACCTGTTCCAGCTGGACCACGCGGCCGCGGAACTGGGTGCGCACTTCCTGGATGATTTCGTCGGCGGCCTGGTAGCCCATGTCGGTCTTGATCAAAATGGCCAGCAGCTCTTCCAGGAACTCCTCGTCCACCAGGCGGCCTTCGGTTTTGAACAGGTCGCGGATGTCGGTTTTGAGCAGGCGCTTGGTCTTCTCCACGCCCCGGCTCAGGGCGCTGGTGACCTTCTTCAGCTTGTCGAACAGGCCCATGACTCTGCTTCCGATGGGAGGATCGTCGGTGGCAAAGGGCAAAAAGGTTTTGTTGTGTTTTTTATCGTCCCTGGTGGTTGGGGCCAAGGCCGCTGGAAGGGGAGGCTCAGCGGCCTCCTTGGCCGGTACGGCGGCGGTAGTCGTTCCAGAGCCGGTCCAGGATACCGTTGACGAACTGGGCCGACTGGTTGGTGCCGAACCGCTTGGCCAGTTCCACGGCTTCGTTGATGGCCACGCGGCCGGGGGTGTCGCTGTAGAGGATTTCGTAGGCCCCCAGCCGGAGCACGTTGCGATCGGTGGCGGCCATGCGGGCCAGGGACCAGTTTTCGGCCGCTTGCTCCAGCAACTGGTCCAGCTCCTGACGGTTGCGGCGTACCCCGTCCAGCAGCGAACGGGCGAAAGCCACCAGGTCCGCGCTGCCCAACTTGCGGGACAAAAAATCCCTTTCCACTGCTTCGGGGACCCCGGGGTTGAGGTCTTCCTGAAACAGCAGTTGCAAGGCGGCTTCCCGGGCACGAGAGCGGCGAGCCATAGGGTTCTCTTCCCTGATCGCAAAAAAAGGCCGTTGGGGGGAGAGCGGGTCCGACCACCAGGCGGCGAGGCATCTCCCCCTTCCATTCTAGCAGAGAGGGCCGGGTGCGTCCGGGTCGGTTAGCAGGCCGGGGGGAGCTGTTCCAGCAGGGCGGCCATTTCCAGGGCGGCCAAGGCACATTCGGCCCCTTTGTTCCCCTTTTCCCCTCCGGCGCGGGCTTCGGCCTGCCGCCGGGTGTAGCAGCTCAGCACGCCCAGGGTGACCGGCACCTGGGTTTCGGAGGCGATCTGAGCCAGTTGGAGACTCACCGCGCGGTTGATCTGCCGGTCGTGGGTGGTCTGGCCCTGGATGACCGCGCCCAGGCAGATCACGGCCCGGTAGCGGCCCGAGGCGGCCAGGCGTCGGGCCACCAGCGGGATTTCAAAGGCCCCGGGGACCCAGGCCACGTCGATGTCCCTGGCGGCCACGCCGTGCTGGCAAAGAGTGTCCACGGCCCCGGCCAGCAGCTTGCCAGTGACGTCCTGATTGTAGCGGGAGACCACCACGGCCCAGCGGCCGGGCAGGGCCTCGGGGGCGGCTTGAAACACGCGGCAGGAATCAGCCATGGGAAGCAATCTGCGCAGGGGAGGTCAGGGCAGGGGAGAGCCGGGGAGACGCCGGGCCGGAGCAGAGGCCAGCTCAAGCGTCCACCGTGGCTCCCACCTTGAGATTGAGCAGGAACTCGGCGTTGTTCTGCGTCTTGCGCAACCGGTTCAGCAGCAGCTCCATCGCCTCGGGCGGGTTCATGGGGCTTAGCACCCGGCGCAGGTAGCACACGCGACGGTACTCTTCGGGGTCCAGCAGGCGTTCCTCGCGGCGGGTGCCGGAGCGGTTGATGTCGATCGCAGGCCAGATGCGCTTGTCGGCCAGCGAACGCTCCAGCACCAGTTCCATGTTGCCGGTGCCCTTGAACTCCTCGAAGATCACCTCGTCCATCTTGCTGCCGGTGTCCACCAGCGTGGTGCCGATGATGGTCAGGGAGCCGCCTTCCTCGATTTTGCGGGCGGCGCCGAAGAAACGTTTGGGCCGCTGCAAGGCGTTGGCGTCCACGCCGCCGGTCAGCAGCTTGCCGCTGTTGGGGCATTCGGCGTTCCAGGCGCGGGCCAGCCGGGTGATGGAGTCCAGAAAGATGACCACGTCGCGGCCGTACTCCACCATCCGCTTGGCCTTCTCCAGCACCATCTCCGAAACCTGGATGTGCCGCGCGGGGGCCTCGTCGAACGTGGAGCTGATGACCTCGCAGTTGGGGCCCTTGACCTGGCGCTCCATGTCGGTCACTTCCTCGGGCCGCTCGTCGATCAACAGCATGAACACATAGGCGTCGGGGTAGTTGGTCAGCACGGCGCGGGCCATTTTTTGCAGCAGGATGGTCTTTCCGGCCCGGGGCGGGCTGACGATCAAACCCCGCTGGCCGAACCCGATCGGGCTGATCAGGTCCACCACCCGCATGGAAAGCTCCTCGCTGGTGGTTTCCAGCACGATGCGCTGGTCGGGGTGCATGGGGGTCAGGTCGTCGAAGTGGACCTTTTGGGCCAGGAGGTTGGGGTCCTGGTAGTTGACCGCCTCGACCCGCAGCAAGGCGAAGTAGCGTTCGTTTTCTTTGGGCGGGCGGATCTGGCCGGAGACGGTCACCCCGGTGCGCAACCCGAAGCGGCGGATCTGGCTGGGGGAGACGTAGATGTCGTCGGGACAGGCCAGGTAGTGGTAGTCGGGGCTGCGCAAGAAACCGAACCCATCGGGCAGGATTTCCAACGTGCCTTCACCGTACATCAGGCCGTTGAGCTTGACCCGCTCTTTCAGAATGCGAAAGATCAGGTCCTGTTTTTTCATGCCGGAGGCGTCTTCGATGCCTTCCTTTTTGGCCTCTTCGAGCAACTGGCCCATGGTCATCTGCTGCAACTGGGCGATGTGGATATCCCCGCGCTTGATCTGCTCGTAGCGTCGGTTGGTGTCGTCGTCGATCTGCTCCATGCTGCGGGGAGCGTCGTGGGATTCTTCGGCGATCTCTTCGGCCAGGGAGACGGGCTGGGGGTTGGGTTTGGCGCGGCCGGAGCGCCGGGGGGATTCCGCTTTGCTGCGTTTGGTGGTTGCCATGGGTGTTGCTCCTTGAAGGGAAAACGCATGCCGGCAAGGGAAACATGCCAGCGGAGGGAACGATTGGTGTGGCTTGCAAAAACCGCAGTACCGGCCGGCTCGAAACTGCCCGGCAAAAATGCCCGCATGCAGTTCGAGCCCGATGTCTTCAAGGGGACAAGGGTGGCCCCGGGGCCGGGGCGGGGGCGGCCGCAGCCCAACGCTGTTGCCACCGGTGCCAAAGTTGTTCCACTTGTTTTTGGGTCTGTTCTTCGGATCCGGAGTTGTCGATCACCACCTGGGCACGGCGGCGTTTTTCCTGGAGTGGCTCCTGGGCCGCTTCGCGGCGGTGGAATTGTTCGGCCGTCCAGCCGCGGGCCAGGGCACGCCGGAGCCGCAGCTGCTGGGGGGCATCGACGAACACCAGCAGGTCGCACCAGCGGTCCCAGCCGGCCCGCAGCAGCAATGGGGCATCCAGCACCAAGGCCGTCGCGCCTTGCCGGACCAGTTGTTCGGCTTGCTGTTGCAACAGGCGAGCAATCCTCGGATGAGTAATCGCTTCCAGGTGTTTCAATTCTTCCGCGTCGCTGAAGACCCGTTGTGCCAGTTGCTTGCGATCCACCTTGCCGCTGGGGTCCAGCACCTCCACACCCCAGCGACGGCCGATGGCCTGGATCACCTCAGGCTCTTCCAGCACGGCGTGGCCGGCCCGATCCGCATCCAGCACGCCGGCGCCGAGCTGGGCCAGTTGCTGAGCCACCAGGGTTTTCCCGGCGGCGATCCCGCCCAGTAATCCAATCACCGGGCAGTGCAAACCGGGCAACATGCGTAACGGTTCCCAAGGAAAGGTGCCAGATAGAACGGGAACAAGGTGGTGGAGTGTTGCGTGTGCAGTGGCTTACAGGGCCGAGACCTCTCGCCCCGGAACTCCTTGTCAGCCTCCGCCCCCACGGCGCAGGGTTACCTTTTGGATGCTCCTATTATCGCCTGGGGCGAAGCAAAAATCCAGACCGCAGCTTAAAAAATTGTGTCCCTACGCTTCCTCCCCCCAGAGCTTCTGCCGCAACTGGGTCAGCAGTTGCAGGGCCTGGCCGATCTCGGCCCGTTGACGCTCCGGTTCCTGGGCAATTTCCCGTTCGATGGTCAGGGGACCGGTGTAGCCCAGTTCCTTGAGCGTTTGCAGGAACGCTTCCATGTTCACGTCCCCCTGGCCCAAGGGAACCTCTTCTCCCCACTCCTGGCCCGGGTTGGCCGCCCAGCGGGCGTCCTTGCAGTGGACGCTGCGCACCTTGTGCCCCACCTTGCGCAACGCTTCCAACGGCTCGCCGGTGCCGTAGAGGATCATGTTGGCCGGGTCGAAGTTGACGAACAGATTGTCCCGATCCACGTCGGCCAAAAATTGCAACAGCCCGTCGGCGGTCTCCTGGCCAGTTTCCAGGTGCAGGGCCTGGCCGTTTTGCTTGCAATAGTCGCATACGTCGCGAGTTACCTCGACAATCTCGGCATAGAGCGGATCGGCGGTATCATGGGGAATGAAACCCAGGTGCAACGCCACCACGTCCACGCCCATGGCCCGGGCAAAGTCGGAGATTTCCTTCATCTCTTGCACCCGGGCATCGCGATATTCCCGCGGGACCAGTCCCACGGTCCGCTGCACGGTGGGGATGTCGGCATAGCTTTCCCCCTCGAAGCCGGCAAACATGACCGTCACCTGCAGGCCCAACTCCTGCAAACGTTTTGCGTACTGCTGGGCCGACTCCGGCGAGCGGTTCTGCCGGTGGGGAGCGTGCAGATGGATGGTAGGCACGCCCAGTTGGTGGGCCACTTCCAGCTTCACACCCAGACCGGCATCGATACTGCTGAACACGCCCAGGGGCCAAACGCTCACGGTGGCAGCTCCTTGCTTGCACGAAGGGAAAGGGGCCGAATTCACGCCGTCGGCGGCTCCCGTCGTGGTCATTATGGGCGAATTCTCCCCGCGTGCAACGAAAAAATGTGCCGCGAATCGTTGCAATCCCGGGACAAATGCGGTTTATTCGTAAGGGTAAAAATACTCGGCATTTGCTCCGGGTGCGCGTGGAGCAGGAGGCGGGCACGCAGCCGTGTCTTCCTGGCTGGCTTCCGGCACCCGTGCCGCGGGGGCGTGCCATGCAGCACGTGCTTTTCCATTATCGCCTGGATCCCATCACCTGGGTTTACCTGTCCTCGTTGCTCGTGGTGGCCGTCTATTTCAAATTCGGTCGCTTGTTCTCGCTGCGCAATTGGGACCTGGCGCTATTGCTGCTGCTGGCCTGGGGCGTTTCCATGATCGCCCGGGACCAGCAGCCTCCCCCCGCCGGCGACCAGCCCGCAGTGGCCCAAGCCCAGCAACCACAAGGACCCACTGAGCCTGCCGAGCCGCCCGCTTCGGCCAGGGAGGTGAATTGGTCCGCCTGGGGCTACCGGTGGC
>JALSGI010000067.1 GCA_026982835.1 Planctomycetota bacterium
GTCGAAGGCGGCGAAGTTGAACACGGCCAAGGGGGCCAACTGGATCACGTCCACCTCGATCCCCGCCTGATCGAACGGCTCCAGGGCGCGGAACACCTGGTCCCGCTTCATGGCAAAGAAGCCCACCCCCGCGTCGGTCACAAAACCATCGCTCACCTGCCCCCCGGCCATCCGTTGGTAGTCCCAGACCACCTCGTTCAGATCGAAGGGGATTTGCTGCCGGGCCTCGTAGCGGACGATGTCGGGAATGCGGGACAGTTCCACCGGGGGGATCTTGACGAACCGGGCCAGGCCCATCTGCCCCGGCACCCCCAAAACCACCCGGTCCCCGCGAATCTCGTTCCGTTCCAGGAACCGTTGCAGGGCCTCCTGGACCATCTCTTCGGCTTCGTCCGGCTCGGCCTGCCGCAGCGGCTTGGGGTACTCGTAGTACTCGAAAGCGTTGGCCTCCACGTGTTCCTTGTCCTCGCTGAGCACGCAGCGCAACGCCTTGAACGCATATTGCCCTAGATCGATTCCCCAGACGGCCTGTTGCTTTGCCATGAGCTACCAACCTCTTCGGTTCCGCAGGAAACACGAGGTGGAACGAAAATACTCACCTGTGATGAGAGTACCAGCCCTGCCACGGACGTGCAAAACAAAAACTCAAGGTACCGCAAGACTTGTACTTTCATACTACTGGGCAGGGGGCTTGGCTGTCAACCAAGATCGAAACCGCACCCCACCCTGCCGGCAAGCTTTCTGGCACGCGCAGAAAGGGGGATGCGAGCCAGCGGCGGAGCCGCAGCGGTACGAGAACGACCAACAAACCTCGCGGCTTGCCCAAGCACCGAGCGCTCCCGGACCGGACGAGTTTAGCACTCCGCCTCGGAGGGGCTGAGCTGGCGTTCCATCTGGGCCAGGGCCTCGTACATCCGCCAGCGGTCTTCAATGTCCCGCTGCGCTGCTTGGAACAGCTCTTCGGCCCGTTCCGGGCTCTTGCGCAGCAGCACCGAAAACCGCCCCTCGTCCTTGGCCAGCTCGGCGAAGGCGATGCTGGGCTTGCGGCTGTCGAGCTGGAAGGGGTGTTCGTGGGCCTTGCGGGGATCGTAGCGGTAAAGGGGCCAGTAGCCGGTTTTGACCAGCTCCTTTTGATGGGTCATCATGTGGCCCATCTCGATCCCGTGGGCAATGCACGGACTGTAGGCCAGGATGAGCGAGGGGCCGCAGTAGGACTCGGCCTCGCGGAAGGCTTTGAGCGTCTGGGCCGGATTGGCCCCCATGGCCACCTGGGCCACATAGACGTTGCCGTAGGAGATGGCGATCAGGCCCAGGTCTTTCTTCCGGCCCGGCTTGCCCCCGGCGGCAAAGCGGGCCACGGCGGCTCGCGGCGTGGCCTTGGAGGCCTGACCACCGGTGTTGGAGTACACCTCGGTGTCCAGCACCACCATGTTCACGTCGTAGCCGCTGGCCAGCACGTGGTCCAGCCCGCCGAAACCGATGTCGTAGGCCCAGCCGTCGCCGCCCACGATCCACACGCTGCGGCGTACCAGCACGTCGGCCAGGGCCTCCAGTTGCCGGGCGTCTTGGCTTTCCAAGCGGGCCAGCCGCTGGCGAAGCAGGGCCACCCGCTGGCGCTGGCGGCGGATGTCGGTTTCGCTCTCCTGCGGGGCGTCGATCAGCTCGTCCACCAGTTCCGGGCCGATCAGGTCGGCCAGCTTGCGCAGCAGTTCATGCGCGTAGGCCAGTTTGCGATCCAGGGCCAGGCGGATGCCCAGGCCAAACTCGGCGTTGTCCTCAAACAGGGAGTTGTTCCAGGCCGGGCCGCGGCCCTCGGCATTGGCCGCCCAGGGCGTGGTGGGCAGGTTCCCGCCGAAGATGGAAGAACACCCGGTGGCGTTGGCCACGATGGCCCGGTCGCCGAAAAGCTGCGTCATCAGCTTCAGATACGGCGTCTCGCCGCAGCCGGCGCAGGCCCCGGAAAACTCAAACAGCGGCTCCAGCAGCTGGCTCCCCTTGATCGTGGTGGCATTGACCTTTTCGCGGGGCGGCTCGGGCAGTTGGACAAAGTAATCCCAGTTGACCCGTTCCACTTCCAGGTGGTCCAGCTTCGGCTCCATGTTGATGGCCTTGACGCCTTGTTCCTTTTTGCTCTTGGCCGGGCAGACGTCCACGCACACCGTGCAGCCGGTGCAGTCGTCGGGGGCCACCTGAATGCTCATCCACTGGCCGCGGAAGTCCTTGGTGGTACACTGGCGCACCTGGAACGTCTCAGGCCGCCGCTGCACTTCTTCCTGGCCGAACAGTTTCATGCGGATGGCCGCATGCGGGCACACCAGCGCACAGAGGCCACACTCGATGCAAAGCTCCGGCTTCCAGATGGGGATTTCCAGAGCGATGCTTCGTTTCTCGAACCGGGCCGTGCCCACCGGGAACGTCCCGTCCACCGGCAGCGCGCTGACCGGCAGCAGATCGCCCTGGCCGGCGATCATCATGGCGGTGACGCGGCGGACGAAGTCCGGGGCGTCTTCGGGCACCGGCGGCCGGCGGCGCAGGCGGCTGGTGGCTTCCTGGGGCACGGCCACTTCGTGCAGGTTGTCCAGGGCGGCATCCACCGCGGCGTAGTTCTTCTGTACCACCGCTTCGCCCCGGTGGCCGTAGGTCTTCTGGATGGCCGTTTTGATCCGCTCGATGGCCTCTTCCAGCGGCAGCACCTTGGAAAGGGCCAGGTGGCAGGTTTGCATCACCGTGTTGATGCGGTTGCCCAGCCCCGCCTCGCGGGCCACGCGGTAGGCATCCACCACGTAGAACCGCAGCTTCTTGTCGATGATCTGCTGCTGCACTTCCCGGGGCAGGTGGTCCCACACCTCCTCGGGCCCAAAGGGGCTGTTCAACAGAAACGTGCCGCCGGGCTTGGCCAGGTGCAGCACGTCGATCCGCTCCAGGAACTGGAACTGGTGGCAGCCCACAAAGTGCGCCTGCCGGATCAAGTAGGTGGACTGGATCGGTTCGGGGCTGATCCGCAGGTGGGAGATGGTCACGGCCCCGGCCTTTTTGCTGTCATAGACGAAATACCCCTGCGTGTGCAGGGGCGTGTTTTCGCCGATGATCTTCACGGTGTTCTTGGTGGCGCTGACGGTGCCGTCGCTGCCCAGACCATAGAACACGGCCCGCTTCACGTAGTCCGGCTCCTGGAACTGCTCTTCGTCCCAGGCCAGGCTGGTGTGGGTCACGTCGTCGTAGATGCCGATGGTGAAGTGGCGTTTGGGCTCTTGTTTTTTCAGCTCCTCGAAGATGGCCAGGGCCATGGCCGGGGTGAACTCCTTGCTGGAAAGCCCGTAGCGGCCGCCAATGGTGGTGGGCAGTTGCTGGAGGATCTGGGATTCTGGCTGCACGCGCGGGGCACCAGGCCCCAGTCCTTCCATCAGGGCGGCTACCACTTCCTGGTAAAGCGGTTCGCCCAGCGAGCCCGGCTCCTTGGTCCGATCCAGCACCGCTAGCGCCTCGACCGTAGGCGGCAGCGCAGCCAGGAAACGCTCGGTATCAAAGGGCCGGAACAGCCGCACCCGAAGCACGCCCACCTTCTCCCCCCGGTCGCAGAGCCAATGCACGGCTTCTTCCACCGCCCCGGCGCCTGAGCCCATGATGACGATCACCCGCTGGGCGT
Source organism: Planctomycetota bacterium (assembly GCA_026982835.1). Classification (GTDB taxonomy): domain Bacteria; phylum Planctomycetota; class Planctomycetia; order Pirellulales; family S012-138; genus S012-138. The sequence goes on from JALSGI010000067.1 coordinate 3,647, forward strand.
CCGGGGCACCGGTATAGTCGAACAGGTGGTAGTGCCGCCCGGTGACTTCGGCAAAGCGGTCAAATTGTTCTTGCAGCACATCGGGCACGGCCAGGTAGAAGGGATTGACTGCCTCGCGTGCCTGGAAGAACACGTCGGGGTTCTGGGCCGAGCCGCGGAGCACGGGCCGGTCGGGGTCCAGCGCCCGTTCCCGGTGGGCCTTGACGGCTTCCAGGGGCACGAGCCGCCGGATCTGGTCTTCGTCCAGGGCGACGATCTTGTTCATCTCGTGCGAGGTGCGGAAGCCGTCGAAGAAGTGCAGAAACGGCACGCGGCTCTCTAGCGTGGCGGCTTGGGCCACCAGGGCGAAATCCTGGGCCTCTTGCACCGAGCCGGAGGAGAGCATGGCCCAACCGCAGCCGCGAGCGGCCATCACGTCGCTGTGGTCGCCGAAGATGGACAAGGCATGCGTAGCCACGCTGCGCGAGGCGATGTGAAACACCGTGGAGGTCAGCTCCCCGGCGATCTTGAACATGTTGGGGATCATCAGCAGCAGCCCCTGCGAGGCGGTGAAGGTGGTGGTCAGCGCCCCGGTCTGAAGCGCCCCGTGCACCGCCCCGGCCGCCCCGGCTTCGCTTTGCATCTCGATCACCTTGGGCACCACGCCCCAAAGGTTCGGGCGTCCCGCGGCCGACCAGGCGTCGGCCAGCTCGCCCATGGGGGAGCTGGGCGTGATCGGGTAGATGGCGATCACTTCATTGGTGAGATAGGCCACGCGGGCCACCGCCTCGTTGCCATCGACAGTCACGTAGTTCACGGCGGTCTTGGGGGCAGTCTCGACACTCATGTTCTGATACCTTGGCGTTGGCGGAAGGTGCGTGATGAAAGCGTACGGATAGCGCGGAAAGATAAACGAGCAACCTCTATACCACGCGTGCAGACAAGCTAGGAAAACAACTAACGCTTACGTGGTATAGGTTTTGAGATTTTGTCTTCGCAGCCATCGCACGCGCTGCTGCTCCGCACACCGTGCCGGGAACGCGCGCCGAGCGGCTCGTTCTTCGCCACCAGTGAATGGTCTTCCCCGTTGATGCAGATTCCGGGCAAAACCGGGAACTGCTCCCTCCGAGCTTACCGGGTTGCGTTCGGGTTTTGCAACATTTTTCCCGCAAAAAACCTCTTGCCCTTTTGTCGCTTCAGTACCGCGGGGGCCACAGCACCGGCGGGCGAACCGTGCCCCGCGGCCCCAAGGGCACCATACCCTGCCCGGGGGTACCAAGTCCAGCCCCTGAGCCTGGCACCAGTGTGGTCCCTCGGCCGGGAAACGGCAAGGGTGTAGTCCGACCTGGCCCCGGCGGGACCAGCAGCGGCGAGGCCACCGGGCGGGTTTGCGGTTGGCCGGGATAGCGCAGCCCGGGGGCCGTGGCCGGCCTGGAAGAGTTTCCCCGAGCCGGAGCAACCGGCGGCGCGGGTTGGGAAGATGGCTGCGAGTTGCCCTGGGGGCCAGATGCTGGCGGTGGAGCAATCGAAGCCCTCGGCCCGTTCGCAACGCCACCTTGAGACGGAGTGGGCGTCGAAGCCGCGGGAGTCGCCCCCACCGGGGGCAGTGGCTCGATCTGCACGTCGTCGATCCACACTTCGCCCAGCCCGGTCAGCGCGAAGGTGAGCGTAACCGGTCCCGGGGCCGATGCGGCCCGATAAAGCACCACCTGCTGCCAGCCCCGGGTCTTGGAGCCTCGCCAAGCCAGCGGTTCCCCGCCCAGGGAGTCGATCACCAGCAGCCCGTCGGGGCTTGCGCTAATCGGGCGATCGATTCGCACCCAGAAACGCAAGCGAAATCGCTGCCCGGCTCGGGCCGCCACCGGCGCGGTGGTGATCCACACCGGGGCCTTGGGCAACACGGCCGGGGGTTGATCGGCCCTTTGCGGCCACACCCGCAACCGCAGGGCGTACTGCCCGGTGTGGTGCTCTTTGGGCGAAAGCTCGGCCAGCGAGTGCACCCCCGGCACTTCGTCCCGATAGTGCCGCCAGCCGGCCTGGAGCATACGTTGCAGCTCTTCGCAATCTCCCCCGGGTAGTTGGTTGGGCCCGGGACTGCTGCCGGAAAGTTGTCGCTGGAACTCCGCAGCCAGCGGCAGCAGGTCCGGTGCGGCGGTCATGGGCAGGGCCGTGGGCCAAGGGGTGCTGTTGAGCACCTGTTCCCAGTGGGCTCGCTGAAGCAGCCGGATGATGCTTGCCGCCCGAGCCGCCTGGTCCCAGGCAGCTTCGTAGTTGTGGGCCTCCAGTTGGGCTTGGGCTTGCAGCAGGGCGGCCTGAGCCTGGGCCAGCAGCTTGGGCGTCTCGGGCAACTGGAGCCCGCTACGCCGCAGGGCGGGTAACTGCCACTGCAGCCGCTCCCACTTGGCCGCGGCCCAGCGGTAACGCAGTTCCGCTCCCCGGGGGGCCAGGCCGCGGGCGAAGCGGCTCAGACTGTCGATGACCAGCGGGTCCTGGGTCAGCACGATCAGCGAGCCGGTATCCAGCCGCTCCGCGGTGATGCGCACACCGCCGGTTACCCGCTGCCGCCGCAGGCGCCGCAGCCCCACCGGCGAAAGCTCAAACGCATCGTACGTCTCCGGCACCCCGGCCACCAGGAACGAAACCTCCACGGCCCGGCTGCGCCCTGGGGTGCACTGG
>JALSGI010000068.1 GCA_026982835.1 Planctomycetota bacterium
TAGCGCAACTCGCGCAGTGGGTCCCCGAAGGGGAACCGTTCATCGTCATACTCTGGACAAATTATCCTGAAGAAAAGGAACTTCTGGAAAAAGAAATAGAAAAACTGAAGAACAAAGGCATGGGAGGCCCTTTTGCAGGTCTGCTGGGAATCCATGCCGGCCTGGACAAAAAGGCCAGCGTGCAGGAGATACGGAAATGGATCATGGATATTCTGGAGCAACACGCGGCTCCCTTCGGTGTTCTCCTGGCCTGGGAACAAAGCGTGAACGCTGCCGCTGCCGGCGCTGTACGTGAAATGCCTGCCGGACAGAAAAAACCGGCCGAATTCCTGGCAACTTCCCTCAACAGTCTTGGGAAAGCCGTTCAGGGGAGGGAATGGCCATCCGGGGATCATGCACAGGATTACCAGGATATGTTCTCCGGGTTGACCTTCGTGTTCATGGACTATCTGGAACGGCAGGCGCGGTTGAACATTCCCCCGCCGGAAATTGTGAGCAGGGTTACCAGCAGCGGGACAAACATCCCGGAAGAAACTGTTGCAGGGGTCAACAGGTATCTGCTTGTGCAGAAAGCCCAAGAGGAAAAACCGGCACCCGGTGCCGTGATAACTGATTTCGGGATTTGCCGCCGCTACCCGTTCGATCCAGGAAAGCTGATCCATGACATGTTTGATGGAAAACCGGATTGGGGAGATCTGCAACAGAAAATGGCTCCTGTCCTTGTGGAGATAACACCCTTGTGCGATTTCGTCCAGAAAAAACATTGCGACCAGTTGAGGTTCATCGGAGGAGGGCTCCTCGAAGGCCTGAAGGAGGGAAGAAGCAAAAGCGGGAGCAGGTACTACTATCTTGAAACGTCCGGTCCACAACAAAAAAAAGTCCCACTGAAACGCTCTGCTGATTTCCTGAAAAGGATCGGCCCCTTCTGCCTTCCAGGGCATTCGGGAAAAATTTTCCATCTCGTCCTGGACGCACACTTCATTCATACCTGTTCCGAAACAACCTGCCGCTGGAAACCGGCCTTTTTTCTGCGCACTCAGGTGCTCACCGACATCCTTGCATGGTTCGGAAGACAGGTTTCCCGCCCAGGGATGCTCTCGGCAGGGTGAACATGTCCAGGAAACGACGCCGCTCCCGCAAAGCGGGCCATCGCCGCTGGGCAGCTCGTGGCGCCCCCGTACCAGGGACGCACCGGGGGGATATCATGTCCCCCGCGAAACGCAGTGCCTTGATGTCCCGTATCCGCGGCACGAACACCACCCCGGAGCGGTTGGTCTGTCGGGAACTCCGGAAGCGGGGTTTGCGGTTTTCCAGGCACGCCAGGGACCTGCCTGGCAAGCCGGACATTGTTTTCCGGAAGATACGCCTGGCAGTTTTCATCGACGGGGACTTCTGGCACGGCTGGCGTTTCCCGCTGTGGAAGCACAAACTCTCTCCCTGGTGGCAGCAGAAAATCGAGAAGAACCGCCAGAGGGATCAGCGCAACTTCCGCAAGCTGAGACGGATGGGCTGGACGGTCATCCGCATCTGGGAACATCAGGTGGAACAGGACCTGGAAAAGTGCGTCCAGCGCATCCTTGATGCCAGGGCCAGATTGACGGAAGGCGGGACCGACTAGCGATTCCGTCCGGTCAATGCCCTGACTGCGGCACACATAACAGGCGGGCAGACGGCATTGCCGATCAGCCGGATCCGGTCCCTGCGGGTGCCGGGAACCCACTGGAACCAGTCCGGGAATCCCATGGCCCTGGCCAGCTCCGGGGGCTGGAGCATCCGCATTTCGTGTCCTTTTCCGTTTCGCCGCACATAAGCAAAGCGGTCCAGGGTGGTGACGGTACGCAACGGACGCTCCAGGTCCTGGAAACCTCCAGCCCCGTCGCTGCCGTAATAGACCAGCAGGAACTCGCTGTTCCTGCCCAGCTTCCGCACGGCGCGGCGATACCGTTCCAGGGTCGGTCCTGCTCTGCCTGGTGCATCCACCGGTTTGAACTTCCAGGCCCCGGGTTCCGGTTCGCCATACCCGATTATGGAAGCAGCCATCTGTGGGGATCGGGTAGTCGGAGCGGGAAGAAACGGCTGCCGGTCCAGATCGCATACCACGAACAGGCGTCTGCGGGTCTGCGGGACGCCAAAGTCGACCGCATCCAGAACCCCGACCGCGGTGTAGTACCCAAGCCGCTGCAATTTGTGCAACCACTCTTCAAACCGGTGCCATCGCCGCATCTGCAACACGTTTTCCACAACAATCCACCGGGGACGAAGAACGCGGGCGAAACGAACGACCTCGAATGCCGTCTCCCGGCTCCGCTCGCTGGCAGGACGACACCCGCGAGCCACGCTGTGGGATGTACATTCGGGGGAAGCCAGCAGCAGATCGACCGGGCCCAGTTCCTCCCGGATCTCCCCGGGACGGACAAGTTCGGCCTTCTGCTTCCAGACGCACGCATCCGGGAAGTTCCGCTTCCAGGTTTCCGCAGCCAGACTCCAGCAATCCAGAGCCCCTGCCGGCACGGCTCCTGCCATGACGGCCCCGGCCGAACTGCCCCCCGCTCCGCAGAACAGGTCGAAAAACCGGACTGCTGGCATGACACCTCCTTTCCTGCATGCCCGTGCCCTGAAACGGGATTCATTCTACATCTTCCGCACGGACTGGCCAGGTCCGGGCGGGCCGTGTGCGGCAGCCACGGCATGGCTTTCCGCTTCCAACGCAGCCGCCTCCGCGCTTGGCTTTCGGATTTCGGCCCAGGCCACGAAGTCCTCCACATCGCGGTAGCCGTGCTCCGGGATGCGGAAGCTCTTGTACTCCGGCATCGGCTCGCCCAGGAACACCTCGCCGTCCCAGCGGAGCAGGAGAATCTTCCCCTGCCGGGGAGCTTCCCGGATCGGCCGCCAGGGGCCGGCGGCCTCCTTACTCTTCCCCATCGTCTCTCTCCTCCAACAGCTCCTTGCGCCACACGGCCACCCGGCGCGGGGCCTCCACGCCCAGACGCACCTGCCGGCGGCCCAACTCCAGAACTTTCACCTCCAGGCGGGTTCCGTCAGGCAGAACCAGCACCAACGCCTCTTCCGCCCGCCGCGAAAGCACCAGCATCGAAAAGCCCTCCTTGGCTGGGGGAACTCCGGGCCAGTTTCTTCACCTGGGAAAAAGCCGCATGGCGTTTGCGATGCCGAGAAACGATGACCCAAATCTCGCCGTAGCTGACCACTTTCCGCCGCAGCACCAGCCAGTAGGGCCGGTAGGCGTTCTCGCCGCCCAGGAACGGCTCGCGGTACTCCACCCGGAAGCGACCGCAGCGGCTCTGCCACCGCCGCACACGGCAGCAGTCAGTCTCCAGGTCCTGCGGGCGGCGGAAGCGAACCGGAGCCCGCAAAGGCCTCCTTCTGCGTTTCATGGCTTGGGTCCTCCTGGAAAGAGTCTTGGGTCGCGGGTCTTGGGTCTTGGGGTTCGGCTTGCGCCGGTGCTTCCGCACCGGCCGAGGATTCGCAGCTTTCTGCCTCGGGGGAGGAGCTTTCCTGCCAGGCGCAGGACGCGGGGCGCAGGTCGCACGCCGCCTCCAGCTGCTGGACCACCCAGGCGGCGACCAGCTCCGACCCCAGGCCGCGTCGCTGCCCCAGCGGCCGCAGGTGCGGCGGCAGGCGGGCCAGGGCCTCTTGGATTCGCTCCCGCGGGAACCGCCGCAGCCGGGACGATGGAGGGTCTTGGGTCTTGGGTCGTGGGTCTTGAAGGTCGGCTTGCGCCGTGCGCCTTGCGCCTTGCGCCGGCGCTTCCGCACCACCGGGGCTCCCAGTCGGTGCCGCTCGCAGCGGCCGGCGGGGGGTGGGCCAGTTGGATTCGTGGCTGGCCCCGGGCACGTGCTGCACGATCCGCACGAACAGTTGCCCTGGGCTCCAGCAGCCCCGGTGTCGCAGGTAGTGGGAAACCAGGGCCAGGATCTCCTCCGGATCACATCCGTGCTCCCTGGCCCTGGCGGTGGCTTCGTGGGCCTGGGCCACGCCGGCCTGATAGACGGCCCGCGTGACGGACGACCACGGGTCTTGGGTCTTGGGTCGTGGGTCGTGGGGGGCGGCTTGCGCCGTGCGGCTTGCGACTTGCGCCGGCGCTTCCGCACTGGTTCGGCCTGCGCTGTGCGCCTTGCGGCTTGCGCTTTGTGAGGAGGCGCTAGTTCCTGGGGTGAACGTTTCCTGGGCAGCAGGCGCTTGTTCTTGCTCGCGCACGGCGCACCCGCGCAGGTCGCAAGTCGCTTCGGAGCGGAAGCTCCCCGTGGCTCCCGGCCCTGCCGCAGGCTGCGAGCCTGAGCGACCAGGTGCTTCCGCACCAGTGGTGGTTCCAGAGCCGGAGCGGAAGCTCCCAGTGGCTCCCGGCCCTGCCGGGCGGAAGCTGCCAACGGCTCGCGTCAGGGCCTCGGAGGCCGTCTCAGGGGCGTTTCCGGGTTCCGGGGTCAAAGGACACCCGGGTGGCTCTTCGAGGGCCGCAGCCGCCGCCTGGTGGCCCACAGTGGGCGGTTCCAGAGCCGGAGCGGTAGCTCCCAGTGGCTCCCGGCCCTGCCGCCCGGCTAAGCCGGTTTCCTTCGGTGCTTCCGCACCCGCTGTTGGTTCCAGAGCCGGAGCGGAAGCTCCCAGTGGCTCCCGGCCCTGCCGGGCGGTAGCTCCCAGTGGCTGCAGTCCCCGACTGCCGCCGTCGCCGCCGCCGTCTTTTTCTGGTGGAGAGGTAGGTTCTGGTTTTAGATTTTCCAGTTCTGGTTTTAGAGAAGGCGACGACGGCGGAGTTATATATTTAGAACTAGTATTAAGTTTTGTACGTGGATAAGCCTTCTTCGGACCCTGGTCATTTTGACGGGGGGGGTGGTCATTTTGACGCCCCCCCTGGTCATTTTGACGGGGGTCATTTTGACCCCCGTCATTTTGACTCCCCACTATGGGGGACGCGAAGCACCGGATCCGCAGCCAGCATACTCGGTACTGGGACTCGCGCCCCGTGTGGTGGAGCACTTCCAGCAGTCCCATCTGTTCGGCTTTGCGCACGCTGCGCCGCACGGTGGGCTCGGAGCATCCGCAGCGTGCGGCCAGCACGTGTTTGGGAGTGAGGGTCCAGCCGTCGCGGCCGGAGATGGCGTCCACTTCCCGCAGCAGGACGACCACTCGATGGGGCACGCCCAGCAGCAGAAGCTGCCTTAACAGGCGGTCCTTGTCCCGCTGGTCCAGAAACAGGTTCGGCTGGTCCATCCGTGCTTTCCTACGCTTCGCGTGGGGGTTGGTCGAAAAGCGACAACTGTTCCGGTCCCAGGTCGATCAGCCGCAGGAGGTTCTCCTGGGCCTGTTCCAGGCGGTTTTTGGCGGCCTTGGCCTCCCGTCGTGCCTGCTCGTACTGCTGCTGCAGTTGCATCACCTGGGCGTGCAGGGCGCGGAGCTTCTGCAGAAAAAGGTCCTGGGCCACGGGGGCGGAAGTGCGGGGCATGGCTTCCCCTCCGGAAAAGAAACCCCGCCCGCGGCTTGCGGTCGCCAAGCCGCCACGGGCGGGGCGAAGTGTCTCCGGCAGCCTGGCGACCGGGAGACAGTGTACCGCTTTGAAGAAAACGGTCAATAGAAGTTTGAAGAAAAACTTCAAAAAGCTTATTGGGGAGCCAGCACGCTCCGAGGCGATTTCAGCCCGTAAAGCCGCGCAAGTTCCGGCAAGTAGTCCAGTTTGGGTTCGTTGGTCCCACGCTCCCAGTGGTAAACTGCGCGGTAAGAAACGCCCAAGGCTTCGGCGACTTGTTCCACCGTAAGGCCGGCTCGCTCCCTCAATTCTCGAAGCCGCCTGGCGCAGCGTCCCGAGTACGTGCTCACATCCGGTTCCTTTCTGGCGGGGTTCATGCGGATTCCTTTCGTGGCTTGGCGACCTGCTGCAAGATTGTAATTTCTTGCCACGAAAAGGGATAGTGTCGGCATCTGGTGTCCGGTCCATCCGTGCTCCTCCCGGTGGGGGGGAATCCGTTTACGGCCGGGGTTGGCCGTTTGGGGGTTTCAGGTCCATGTCCACGGCCACGCGGATGCTTCCGTCCGGCGCCCTGGAAAAGGTCCAGAGGCCCACCCGGACGGTTTCTCCCGGGCCCAGTTCCCGCTGCAGGTCCCGCAGGGCCTGGACCGCTTCGCGGTCCCGCTGGGCGGTCTGCGCGGCCAGGCGGGCTCTGTCGGTGGCGGCCCGCACGAAGCGGCAGGCCAGGATAACGGCTCGCTCCGAGCTCACGGCTCGTCCTCCACTCCGAGTTCCTGGGCGATTCGTTCGATC
>JALSGI010000069.1 GCA_026982835.1 Planctomycetota bacterium
GGCCTTGCTGCTCGATCTGGAGCAACTCCTGCTCGATGTCGGCCAGATGTTCCAGGGACTCTTCGACAAAACTCTGCACCAGTTCCGGATCGTCGAACACCGTATCGTTCTCCGGTCAAGGAACCACCACGTGTCCCACTACCGAAAACGAATTCGCTCCCCTGTTGGGCCCCCCTGGCAGAGATCCTTTCATGCCCGTTCATTGGTTACGTAGGCTTTGTAAAGAGCGAAGCAAGGAGCAAATAGAAGAATCACCCCAACGGAAAAACCCGCATATTTTCGCCGTTGCACGATACATCCCAAAAAGGCCATACGGACAGAAGCAATTGCATCTGGCAGAAGTGGGCCAATGGGGGCAAATTCCCTCCGTTCTCCCGGAAAAGAGGCGGCGTTCCGGCTGGAGAAAACCCCCGAAGGGTCGCCTTGCTCCCGGAGGGAAGGTTTTCAACCGGGGGCGTTGGAAAGAGCTTTAGCAAGCGGCCAGTCCGCCAGCCCACTGCCGGAGCATGCGGAACTGCTCGAAGAAATCGTGTTCTTCCACGCCCAGGGGGCTTTTGAAGAAGCTGGCCAAAAACTCCATGCGCCCCACGTGCCCGGCCCGGTGGGCCCGCTCGGTGAAGCGGATCAGGTCCAGCACCAGCGGGGCGGCCAGCAGCGAGTCGCTCCCCTGCCAGATGAACTGTAGGACCATCGGCACGCCCAGAAATCCCTGGAAGTGGACGTGGTCCCAGGCGGTTTTCCAGTCCCCCATACTCTCGATGTATTCGATAGAAACCAACGTCTGGGGAGCATAGCCCAGGATGTGCCGCACCAGGCGGTCCTTGCTGGTGACCTTGGCTTGCTTGTTGACCGGATCATCCAGCACCCGGCCGTCCATGTTGCCGAAGATGTTGTGTCCCACCCAGCTCATCACCCGCAGGTTTCGCTTGGCGAACATGGGGGCCAGCACGCTTTTGAGCAGGGTTTCGCCGGTTTTGCCGTCGTAGCCCATGTGCCGGGTGGAGCGCAGTTGGGCCAGGTGGTCCAGGGCCGGCAAGGAGGAGCCTAGCGAGGGGGTGAAGTTGATGTACGAACAGCCCAAGTCCAACGCCGCGGCGGCGTAGAGGGTGCTGGCCGGCAGGGGGCAGGCGGGCTGGTCGATCAGGCGGCGAAGCTCTTCCCATGTCTGGACCGCAGGGGGGGATTGCAGGGGGGGCTCGGTCGAAGCCACGTTGACCACCACCACGTGCTCCAGGCTGTTGGCCTGGGCGAACTCCCGCAGGTCTTCCTGGATACGGGCAAATGCTTCGGCGGCCGTACCTTGTTCTTGGCGGCAAGCCGGGCAGGCCAGTTGCGTGATAGTAGGGCCGACGTTGTGCAGCGTGCCCCAGCGGTAGTTGGCTTCCAGGGCCTCCAGCTCTTCCTGGCAGGAGAGAACCAGCTCCTTGGCGAAGGTGCGGTTGTCTTCGGCCAGGCGGAGGGCCTCTTGCAGCAGGGTGGTTTCGCGGATTTCGTGCCCGCCGATGACCCAGCCGTTCCAGTCGATCAGCTCCAGGGGGGCAAACTCCGGCAGCTGGCTCACCAGGGCCGTGGGGCCGGCCAGTTGGTTTTTCAGGGCCAGGTAGCCCAAGGTGGCCGTGGTGGCCACCCCTCCCTTGGCCCCAATGAACCAAACCCCCAAGCGGCGTTGCGTCATGTTCGGGCGGGTCCTTTCCAAAGGCGGCGGCACGGTCAGTGAGAGGTTCGGAACGATCTCCGAACCGGCGGGCAGGCTCCAGGGCAAGCCGAAAGCCTGAAACCTTTATCATGGTTGTTCGGCACCGGGAGCGTCAAGCGACCCGCGATTCGGCTTTTGCGGCAAAAGGTGTCTCCGCCGCAGAGCAGGACTGCGGCCACTATCGGGGGCAGGGCGGAAAAATCCCCGGCCGATCCTTGCATTTGCGCCAGAATAAACGAAACTTAGGATGAGAGCGAAAAAAGGGATTGTACGGCCTGGACCAAGCCCACGGATCGGGGCGGCTGTTCTACCTCGGTTCCGTGGAGGGATTGTATGCGTTGGATTCGGGCTTGGGCCTGTGCGGCTGTGGTGGTGCTGGTCGGCTTGGGACACCAGGCCGCGGCCGAGCCGATGCAGCAGCCGACCGAACCGACCAATTTCATTCACATCCGCCCCCCGCGAATCTACCGGCTCATCTACCGCCGCCCGCGCGATCCGTCGCGGTTCTACTACCTGCTGGGCAGTTCCGCCCGACAGCCGCTTCCGGCCAGCTCCATGCCCCGGGTGAGGCTCCCCGTCCGGGGGGCTTCGCTTCAGTGGACGCCCCGGTTCGGCGGCCATTGACCGGAGGCTACGGCGGCTTTTCCTGGGGGGGTGCCACTCCGGCCAGGTCTTCAACCACCCGCTGCAGTCCATAGACCACTCGGGCCAGGCGGTCCAGGTCCACCTTGTCGATAGTGTCCTGGGCCGTGTGGTAGTAGGGGTAGCGGAACGGGGCCGTGTCGGTGACCATCAGCGCCGGGTAGCCTTGCTGCCAGAAGGCCCAGTGGTCCGACCAGCCCACCCCGGCGATCATCTCCGGCAAGGCTGCCGCTTCGGAAGGGATGCGCCCGTGGCGGCGAAACGCTCCCACCACGCGGGCCACCAGGCGGCGTGAGCCCAGGTTGCCCACAAACCCGATAAAGTTCCCCGCCGAAGGGTAAAACAAGCTGAACGGCGGAGGATACTGCTGCGTGCCCGGTTCGTCCCGGTAGTAGCCCATCGTCTCCAGGCTCAGCATGGCCACGATCTGCTCGTTGCGTTGCTTGCACCTTCGGGCGTAGCGCAGCGAGCCCATCAGCTCGGTTTGAAAGTAAGGCGGCTCCTCGTTCACAAAGAAAACAAACCGCAGCGTCTTTTGCGGCCGGCTGGGACGAAAGTGCCAGGCCAAGGCCAGCAGGGCCGCCACGCCCGAGCCGTTGTCGTTGGCCGCCGGGCAGCCGGGCACCGAGTCGTAATGGGCCCCCAGAATGACGATCTGCTCGGGCCGTGTGGTCCCGGGCCGTTCCACCTCCAGGTTGCGGCAGGACACGCCGTCGGCCTGGAACTCTTGGTGCTGCACGCGATAGCCCATTGCGGTTAGTTGCTCCTCCAGGTACCGGGCTGCCCGCTCCAGGGCTTGGGGTTCCTGGGTGCTGCGGGGTCCGATCTGCTCGGCCAGCACGTGCAGGTGGCGCTGCATTTGCTCCCGGTAGGAGCGTTCCTGCGGGGAAAGCGGAGGAAGCGGCCCTGAAAAACTCTTGCCGGGGAAAAACATCGCATACCATCCGCTGCCAAGTAGCAGCCCGAGCAAGGTGCCATACACCACCAGCCGCATCCGCCAGCGGCGCCGGGGCCGCCCTGGGAGTTCGGCTTGCGAGGAGGAGGCCTGGGAAGAACGATTCTCCGGGTGCATCGGAGGTTCCTCGTGGTAAGGGCCGCCGCAGGCCGGTCCCCAGGGAGCGGAAACTTTCCTTCGACTATAACATCCTTCCGGCACTTCCACCCCCCCCCGGCCGGAAGCACCCCCTGCCGGGAACTTCTCCCCGCCTTGCGGCGTCCAAGGGGAGAAACCCTACGGGGTATGCTTTGACAGGCACCGCTTGTTGGGTTTTATCCCCCTGTATGGGAGGCCGGCTGCGGGAGGATCCACTGCACGATCTGTACGATACGATCTGCCTTCTCCAACAGAGGAGCCATCAGCCATGCGTCTCTTCAGGAGCGTGATCTGCTTGCTGTTTTTGGCCGGTTTGATCGGCCCGGGATCGCTCTGGGCTCAAGCCCCTGCTTCCGCAGAAAAAACGCAAGCGGCCGACGAGGCGGCTTCCCTGCCGCTGCGGCGGGTGGTGATGTTCACCTCGGGCGTGGCCTACTTCGAGCACTTTGGCCATGTGCAGGACGATGCCACGGTGCAGCTGCACTTCCGCACCGAGCAGATCAACGACCTGCTCAAGAGCATGGTGGTGCAGGATCTGGCCGGGGGACACGTGGCCGGGGTGGATTACCAGTCGCGCGAGCCGGTGGAGCATGCGCTGAGGAAGTTCCCCATCGACTTGTCGGAAAACCCCACGCTGGCCAGGTTGCTGGCCCAGGTCCGCGGCCACCGCGTGGAAGTGCACGCCCCCAATGCCATCCAGGGAAGGATCATCAGCCTGGAACAGCGCCACCGGAAGCTCGAAGACGGAACCCTCGTTACCGAGGACGTGCTCAACCTGCTCACCGAGCAAGGGCTGCGCAGCGTGGTGTTGCAACAAGTCAGCCGCATCCGCCTGCTGGATCCCCGGCTGGATGCCGAACTGCGCAAGGCCCTGGGCGT
>JALSGI010000070.1 GCA_026982835.1 Planctomycetota bacterium
GCTGGCCGGAGGGGCCGACACGCGGCGCAAAACCGTCCGGATCCGCTTCCAGGGGCAGGGGCGTCGCCCGGTGCGGGTGGGCTACGTGCAAGAGATGCCCGTGTGGAAAACCAGCTACCGCCTGGTGCTGCAAGAGGAAAAGAAGGCCCTGCTGCAAGGTTGGGCCATCGTGGAAAACACCACCGAGGCGGACTGGAACCAGGTGGAGCTAGCCTTGGTGTCGGGTCGCCCGGTGTCGTTCCGCATGGACCTGTACCAGCCGCTGTTCGTCCCTCGGCCTGAGGTGCGGCCGCAACTTTACACCACGCTGGTGCCGCCGCAGTACGAGGCCGACCTGCTGGCCGAAGAAGACCGGCCGGCACAATCCCTTTCCCCAGCCTCCGCCGAGAAGGCCGAGAGCAGAGCCAAGGCCCGAGGTCGGTTCGACCGAAAAAACCGCCGCGCACTCATGTTGGAGGAGCTGGAAAGGCAGCGAAACCAGTACCAGCAAGGTGCTTTCGGCGCGGGCAGATTTTCCCGGGCCAAAGACAAAAGCAACTGGTCCATTGCCCTGGCCCAGCAGCTCATGGCCCGGGGCGAAGAGGCCGGCGAGTTGTTCCAGTACCAGATCGCCACGCCGGTCACGCTGGCCCGCCAACGCTCGGCCATGCTGCCCATCGTGCAGCACGAGCTGGAAGTGCAGCGGGTTTCGATCTACGGCTCGGGGCATCCCAAGCACCCGATGCTGGGCCTGCGGTTCAAGAACACCAGCGACGCCTTCTTGATGCAGGGGCCTGTGACCGTGTTCGAACAGGCCAGCTACGCCGGCGATGCCCGGCTGGGCGACACGCCCCAGGGGGCCTCGCGGCTGGTAAGCTACGCTCTGGACCTGAAGGTGGAGGTGGCCCCGCGCAATCCCAAGAGCGTGCAACGCCTGGTTTCCGGCCGCCTGGCCAAGGGGGTGCTCTACCTGACCCACAGCCAGCGCCGCACGCGCAGCTACGAGATCAAAAACACCGACACCCAGCCACGCCACGTGCTGGTGGAGTACCCCATCGACCCGGCCTGGAAGCTGGTCGAGCCGAAGGAAGTGGAAGAAAAGACCCGCAGCGTCTATCGCCTGGGCGTGGATGTGGCCGCGGGCAAGAAGGCCACCTTGAAAGTGACCGAGGAGCGCACCGTTTCCCAGCAGGTGGCCATCAACACGCTCGACGAGCCCAACATCCGCATCTTCCTGCAAGCCAAGGAACTGGATGAGCGGATCAAGGAGGTGTTGCAAGAGGTCATTCGCCGCAAGCGGCACATCGAACAACTGGTCCGGCAGCGTCGCGTGGCCGAGGGGCAGATTCGGGCCATTGCCCAGGACCAGGACCGCATCCGCCGCAACATGAGCGCACTGGACCGCACCACCGACTTGTACAAGCGGTACGTGGAAAAGTTCACCCGGCAGGAGGAGCAGATCGAATCCCTGCGGGAGCGGATGCAAAAGCTCCAACAGCAGGAAGCCCAAGCCCGCAAGGAACTGGACGACTACCTGTTGGGCATCGAGATCAAGCCGTAAGAGCCCCGCACGTCAGTGCGGGGAGAAACAGCAGCGGCTTGCGGCTGGCGGCTTGCGCCATGCGCCGGTGCTTCCGCACCAGGCGAGCCCCGAGCTTCAGCTCGGGGAGGGCTTGGGGACATGGGGGCTTGAGGGAGGGTGCTTCCGCACCAGGGCAGGAACGAAGCGTGTTTGGGGAAAACAACGCACCTGGTAAACCCACGGCTCAGCAGGAGCTTCGCCCTCCCGGAGCTTCCGCTCCACCGCAAGAAAAAGCGCAGCTTGGCGAGCCTCCGGCTTTGTACGTGTTTAGCCAGCTAGCAACCGAAGTTCGACGCCGCAGGCGTCGCAGCTTCGTAGCCTCACGGTCGTCAGACCCCCGGAAGGCAGCGTTTTTCCTTAT
>JALSGI010000071.1 GCA_026982835.1 Planctomycetota bacterium
ACGCCGAAGAAGTGGCCTTGATCCGGCAGGCGGTCCACGTGGCCCAGCGAGCCTTCCAGGCCACGGTGGCCACGCTCCGGGGCGATGCAAGTGAGCGTCAGGTGGCCGCCGAGCTGGAATACACGATCCGCCGCCTGGGGGGCCAAGGGTGCAGTTTTCCACCGATTGTGGCCGTGGGGGCCAATGCCGCCTTGCCGCATGCTCCCGTGGGAGAAACGCGCATCGGCCAGGCCAGCGTGTTGCTGATCGACTGGGGAGCCCGCTGGCGGGGCTATGCCAGCGACTTGACCCGCACGCTGGCCACGGGCCGGGTGCTGAAGCGGTTCGCCAGGGCCTACCAAGCGGTGCTGGAGGCCCAACAGGCGGCCATCCAGGCCATTGCTCCGGGCGTAGCTTGCACCCAGGTGGACCGGGCGGCCCGACGGGTGCTGGAAAAATACGGTCTGGGCAGGTACTTCACGCATAGCCTGGGGCACGGGATCGGCCTGAAGGTGCACGAACTGCCCCGACTGGCCCCCAAGCAACAAACCCCGCTGGCCCCCGGGATGGTGGTCACCGTGGAACCGGGGGTGTATCTGCCCGGACGGTTCGGCATCCGCATCGAGGACGACGTGCTGGTGACTCCCGAGGGGCGTGAGGTTCTGAGCACGTTGCCGCGGGATCTGGAAGAACTGGAGCTGCCCGCAATGGACTGATCCGGCAGGCTAACAAGCCGGCCTCGTTTCTTCAAAACAAAAAACCAAGGCCGCAGCGGCTCGTAGAGAACCGCTGCGGCCCGGTCAAGCGGCTCGAGATGCTCACGATCAATAGGTCATGTCCAGGCTGGTGACAAAGCTCATTCCGGGAGCGTCGATTCGGGAGTACTTCACCCGGTAGAGCTTGTCGAAGAGGTTTTCCAGCCCGATGGTCCACACAATCGAATCGGTCACATAGACCCCCCCGCGGAGGTTGAAGATGGTGTAGCCGGGGATCGACCCATCGGGCCGCAGCAGCGGGC
Organism: Planctomycetota bacterium; assembly: GCA_026982835.1. Classification (GTDB taxonomy): domain Bacteria; phylum Planctomycetota; class Planctomycetia; order Pirellulales; family S012-138; genus S012-138. Next base: position 998 of record JALSGI010000071.1, read on the forward strand.
TGGTTCGGTCCTGGGGGTCGATTTTGAAGGCGGGGTCTCGGGCCAATCGGGCAGGGCGGACGCGAGCGGAGCGGCGGACCATCCAGGCTTCCCCGGCAATCCACCACCAGCGTTGCTCAGGATCGCGGGAGTTTTCCACGCGGATGCCGAACAGTCCGTTGACCGGGAACAGGAATCCCAGCGGTTCCTGGCTCCCCTTGTCGCGGCCGTCGAGCCAGGTAAAGTTGCCATAAATGGACACCGGGTAATCGCCGAACCAGCGGTAGGTCCACCGGCGGGGAAGATAGTAAGCCCCCTCGAACTCGATCCCCTTGGCGACGATCACGCCGGGAGCGTTGGACTTGACGAACACGCCTTCGTCCGGGTCCTCGACGCCGTCGCCGTCCACGTCGATGAAGGTGCGTCCGCCGAAAACACCGGGCTGGCTGATCACAGCGTCTTGCAATTCCGTATGGAAGAAGGTGATGGCGTAAGCCAGGTTCGGATAGGACCCATGAATCCCGGTTTCGTAGGTCCAGCTGGATTCGGGCTTCACGCCGGGCGAGGGCACATTGAAGCCGAAGGTGAACTGCCCGAATCGCAACAGGTCGTTCTTGTTCGGTGCCCGGAAGGCCCGGCCCACATGGACCACCCAGTTGACGTTTTCGGTTACATTCACCACGACTCCGATCCCCCCGGTCACGGCATCCGTAGTGGTATTGAGGTTGAAGTCGTCAATGGAGAGTTCCCCCAAGGCAATGGCATCCTGCACTTCGGAGGGGAACAGGCTCAAGGGCGGAGCGAAGGATTTGAGGGTAAACCGGTCCCAGCGCACGCCCGCGTCGATCCGCAACCAGTCGGTCATCTGCATTTCGGCCAGGAAGAACAGGGCCGGGTTGGTCCAGATGACATCCGGGTCCTGAGTGCCCCTGCGAGGATTCACCTGGAAGACGTCGTCCTGGTGGATGTGGAACCCATAGACGGCGCGGGTGTTCTGCGTCAGCCAGGTGCTGGCTTTGACGTCCACGCCCCAGGTCTTGTCGGCCTGATCGCGGTCCAGGGCGCCTTTGCGGAAAGTTTTCTGCAACTGGGCGTGCCAGTAGCCGGTGGCTTCCAGTTGCTCGATCAGCCCCCAGTCGCGGGCGAAGTAACGCAGGCCGTACAGCTCGCGGTGGGTGGCCCGATCCTGCTCCGGCCGGTCGAAGCGCTTGCTTTCCGGGGCGTTGAACTCCTGGAAGAAGAACTGGATGCGGTGGTTGTACTGCAACAGGTAGTCGAACTGGCCGTCCCAGTTTTCCTCGCGCCAGGAGCTTGGCACTTGCACTCCCCGCGGGTCGCCGGCCCGCAGGTCGTCGATATCACGCAACGAGCCGCCCACGAAGGCAAACATCCGCGGTGTGGCCAGGTAAAACTCCTGGCGGCCGCTGAGCTCCTGGTCCACCGTGGCCCAGCGACCATAAGAACGCGCCCCGATGCGACTCCCCCGGCGGGTGAAAATCGGCTCCTCGTTGGTAATCACGTTGATTACCCCGCCGATGGCGTCGGAGCCGAAGAGCACCGAGCCGGGGCCGCGGATCACCTCGATGCGATCCACGTCCAGGGCGTCGATGTTTTGCAAGAACCCGTTGGGACCGCCAAACAACGAAGCGGTGTTTCGCCGCACGCCGTCGAAGGCGTAAATGACCCGGTTGCCGATAAAACCGCGGATAATCGGGGCTCCCCCGCGGTGGCCGGTCTTCTGGACCCAGATACCCGGCTTGTACCGCAGGGCTTCGGCCGGGGTTCGGGGGGCCCGCTCCAGCAGTTCCTGCTCGGTGACCACGGTGAGGGCCTGGGGGGAGTTGAAGATCGACTCGTCCACCAGTCCCACGCGAGGAATGGCTACTTGTTCTTCAATGAACGTAGGTGGCCGCACGGTCACTTCCACCACCGGCTCCTCGATTTCCACCGGCTGTTCGGGCTGTGGCTGGGCGTTCTGTGTTTCCGGCTGCAAGGCGTACCAGCTGCTGTAGGTGAGACGCCCTTGGCGGTCCGTAGGCACCGTTTCCGTAGAGGTATCCCCCCCGCTGGAAAGGACCGGTGCCTTTTTCTCCTCGGGGAACGAGGAGGAGGGGTGTCCCAGAGAATCTTGTGCCCAAGCCGGAGCACAAAAAAGCATTGCCCCGAAGAACCAAAGCCACACTTGTAAGCCAGGCAGCTCCTCGCCCCGGGCGGTGGACGTCGCTCCAGTCATGGCTTTCCTCCCTGAGTTGCAAACACTTCCACGGGTACCAAGCCGTACCTTCCAGGACGGCTGAGACGCTCTGCCCCTTGCATCGTCCCCCTTCTAGGGGAAAGTTTGCACCGACTGGAGCGACCGTTCCGGTTGAGCTAGTTTGCCCAAATGCTCAAGGGGTAGGGAGGGGCACAGCTATTTGATTCCAGGAGCGAAGAAGGAGTTATTCCCCGAGGGCGATTCGGCAGGCAGAAGTGTGCGGTTGCGTCCCAAGCAAGCAGAGCATGCAAAGGCCGCCACCTTCTACGGAAACAAAAAACCGACCCTTTCCCCCTGTACGTGTTTAGCGTGCCAGTACAAGACGGAGTGTTTCCAGAGCAAAAAGAAGTTGATTTTTGTCCGGCGAGCCCCGGGCTTTAGCCCGGGGAGAGCCGAACAAACACCAGTGTGTTGACCTTCTCCGCCAGCTGAAGCTGGCGGCTCGCCGGTTGTAAGAATAAACGCTTATTTACACCTCGTGCGGAAGCGTCGAACCAACAGTGTGCTAGCTGGCTAAACACGTACTTCCCCCTGGGGAAGGATCGGCCAAGCAATTTCTTCAGCACATTTTTCAGCACAAAGTCGTGGCCTAGTCCCACCACCAGTGCTCGCCCTGGTGTTCGGCCCGAGCACGTAGCAGGGTCATCTTGGCATCCACCTGGCCCTTCTCCACCAGCGGCCAGACGTTCAGCTCCACTCCGCCGGAGGCGCTGACGATCCAGGAACGGCCCTTTTTGATCACGGCCGCCTGGGTGGCCACGCGGCGTGGCACGTCGAACTCATCCAGGCCCAGTTGCTTCTCGTCCAGCAACATCGAGATGTCCAGGCCCGCCTTCTGGTCCAGGCCGTGCCGCACGATCAGCGCCCCGACCACCGTAATGTCCATCAGGTTGCGCAGTTGGCCGAAGATGGGCCGACGGCGGCTCAGCTGGTCGAAGTGAGCTGTCATCAGTTCGGCCCAGCGTTGGGCCACAGGGCTGGTGCGCCCCGTGCCCTGCTTGCGTCCCAGGGCCGTGTCCTCGGTGAGCACCTTTACGCCGGGGCCTTCCAGTTTCCAGGCCAGGCCATCGGGGCTTTGTTTGAGGGCTTCGTAATGCGGGGCCATCCACCACCGCGGCGTGGCACTTTCGCCGCGGACGTTGCGAGCCCGACGCAGCAGTTGCAAGTAGCTGGGCAACCCCTTGACCGGCGAACGATCCAGCCCCATGGCCAGCCGCTTCATGGCGTAGTCGGCGGCGACCATCCGCCGGGCGTAGTCGGTGGTGGGGGAAACGCCGCGGATGATGATCTGCTGCAAGCCCAGTTCGCTCTCGATCCGCCGCACCACCGCCGGGCTGAACCGCGGCCGGGAAGCCAGCAGCCGCTGCAACCGCTGAAGTCCTTCCTGGGTGGGTTCGATGGAGCAGCTGATCAACTCGCCCCGGCGAGCCGATCGGGCCGCCGCTCGCAGGGCCACCAGCAGATGGTCCAGTTGGAGGATGGGCGCCCCGGTCTCCTTGCCCACGACGAATCCTTGCTGGTTGACCGTGATCGGTTCGGCCGGTCCGGCCAGGACGATGTCATTTTCTTCCGGATAGACGAACACGTACTGGATGCGGGTCAAACCGGCCAGGTAGGCCATCTCCTCGGTCACCAAGGGCATTTGCACCTTGGCCCGCCGGGCGGCGATGGCCTCCTGCAGCCGCCGCAGGGAGATTTTCCGTAGCGGCGAGGCCTGGTTCAGAGACGAAGGAAGCCGTTGAAGAGCTTGCTGGCGGACTTGGACGACTTTCTCGGTCTGATCCACGGTCGCCATTTTTAGCACACCGTCGGTGTCGATCGTTACGCCGCCCACGGCCCCGGTCCGAACCACCCCAGCCCGCATGTTCCAGGCGGCAAGCCCCACCCCCAGCACAGCCAACATGGCAGCCAGCGGCCAGCGGACAGCACTTGGAAACACTCGCATTTTCGCTCTCCTGTGGATACCAGGACCAGCCCAGCGAGACCTGGTGCGCCTCTTCTCTCCAGGCAAGTAGTGAACCACGAACGGGCAGCCAGAACTCGCAACCAGACAGGACACACGATAGGACCGTATGGTGGGGAACGCTTCCTTCCCCACTCTCTCATCTCAAAGCTAATTGCTTTCGGGGGTAAAAGCAAGGAAACTTTGTGCCAGGAACAGCCCGAGGGCCGCTTTTGCCCGGGTGCGGGTTGCGATACCCTGGGCCGAGTCGGAATCCCCCACGGAGAAATCCACCCCTGCAAGCCGAGTATGGCCGATGTTCCCCTACAGCGCGTTTGCCCGAGAACTGGAAGTCGAAACCGCCTTTACCGTGCTGGCCGAAGCCCGACGACTCCAGCAAGCCGGCAAGGAGGTGATCGAGCTGGAGATCGGCGACAGCCCCTTCCCCACCCCCCAGGCGGCCCAGGACGCCGCCGTGGCGTGCATCCGCACCGGGCACATTCACTACGGGCCTTCGATCGGGTTGCCGCAGCTGCGCGAGGCGGCCGCCGAGATGGTTCGCCGCGACTTCGGCGTGGAGGTCACCGCCGAGCACATCACCGTGGGGCCGGGAGCCAAGGTGTTCCAGGTGCTGTTCGCTTTGGCCTTTCTCGATCCGGGGGACGATGTGCTGGTGTTCGAGCCGTACTTTCCCACCTACATCCCCAACGTCGAGGCCCGCGGCGCCCGCGTCCACCTGGCCCCCCTGCGGCAAGAAAACCGCTTTCGCCCCGACCCGGAAGACATCCGCCGCTTCCTGGCCCAGGCTCTCCGCCCCAAGGCCATCCTGCTCAACAGCCCCCACAACCCCACCGGCGGCGTGCTCACCCGGCAGGATATCGACACGCTGGCCGAGCTGCTCCACGACTGGGACGGCATGCTTTTTAGCGACGAGCCGTACTGCCACATGGTGTGGGCCGATCGGCACCACACGCCGCTTCAGCATCCGGAGCTGTTTCCCAAGACCGTGGC
>JALSGI010000072.1 GCA_026982835.1 Planctomycetota bacterium
CTTGCCGGCTGCTTGTTTCAACTGTTTTTGGGCCAGGGCCCAGTTGCGCCGCTGGCGGGAGCTGGGGATGTTCATCGCCTTGCGGTACTTGGTCACGGTGCGGCGAGCCACCTTGATGCCGTGCCGAGCCAGCTCTTTGGCCAGCTCGTCGTCGCTCAAGGGGTTGGACTTGTCTTCGTTGTCGATGATCTCCTGCAGCTTGATCCGCACCACGTCCCAGGCCACCTCCTCGCCCGCGTCGGTGGACGTGCCCCCGACGAAGAACCGCTTGAGCGGGAAGATGCCCCGGGGGGTCTGAATCCACTTGTCGTCCACCGCCCGCGACACGGTGGTCACGTGCACGCCCACCCGGTCGGCGATCTGCTGCATTTTGAGCGGGTGGATGTGCTCGGGGCCTTTTTCCAGGAAGTCTTTTTGGTGATCGACGATGGCCTGGGCCACCTTCAGCAGCGTGCTGCGGCGTTGCTCGATGGAGTCGATGAGCCACTGGGCGGCGTTGATCTTGCGGCGGATGTAGTCGCGCACTTTCTCGTCGGCCGTGCCGTTTTCCAGCATGCGGCGGTAGTCCTGGCGGATGTAGAGCCGCGGGAGGCGTTCATCTTCCAGCCGCACCCGCCAGCGGCCCTGCTCGTCCTTTTCCACATAGACGTCGGGGGTGACCGGAGCCGTGGGCGTGTATTCGAACTCGGCCCCGGGACGGGGGTTGAGCTTGCGCAACTGTTCCAGCGCCCCTTGCAGCTGTTCCAGTGTGTAGTCGGTCTTGCGCTGGATGGCCGGCAGGCGGTTGTGCAGCAGGTCGTCCAGGTGCTCGGCCACCAGCGTGCGCAGCTCCTGGTAGTAGGGCATCTCTGGCGAGAGTTGCAGCAGCAGGCATTCGCGCAGGTCCCGGGCGGCCACCCCGGGGGGATCGAGCCGCTGCACGACCCTCAGCGCCTGCTCGGCCAGCCGGCGGCCCTCTTCGCCCCACTCGGCCGGCACCAGGTCTTCTAGCGGGACGGGCAGACGGCCGCTGGGATCCAGCGAACCGATGATCCGCTCGGCCAGTTCCCGCACCCGCGGCTCCAGGTCGAAGTAGCCCAGCTGCTCCAGCAGATAGTCCTGCAGCGAGCGCGGGCGGCCCACGGCATTGGCCATCAGGTCGTGATCGCGTTGGGCCAGCTCCTCGCGGCGGTTGCTGGAGACGCGCGGGCGGTCGTCAAAATCGTCGTTGAACTCCGCAATCCGCTCGGCCACCGACTCCAGTCGCTGGAAGTCCTCGGCGTTGTCCGAATCGTCGCGGATGACAAGCTCCCGCTCTTCCTCGGTGGGCACGTCCGGCGGCGGGGATTCTTCTTCGGCCGCCGGTTCGGGGAGCACATCCTCCGGCGGAGTTTCGTCCACCTCCAGCACGGCGTTCTCTTCCAGCTCCCGTTCGATCCGCTCTTGCAGGGCGGTGATGGGCAGCTGGAGGATTTCCATGGACTGGATCATCCGCGGGGCCAGCACCATCTTCTGCTGCTGGAGCTGCCGTTGCTGCTGATGCTGACCCAGGGAAAGCCGCATGGTTTTACTTCCTGCCGAACGTGAGAAGGCTTGCTTTGTCAGTGTTGGAGAACCGGGCGGTGCGCCGGCTCGGGGAAGCCGGGCGGGCTAGGTCTCCTTGGCCGGGGCGACTCCCGGCTGGAACTCCTGCCGCAGCCGGATGGCCTCGCTGAGCACGTCGCGGTTGGCAAACTCCAGCACGCTGCCGCTGGTGATCCCGCGAGCCAGCCGCGTCACCCGCACCGTGTAGTCCTGCAACAGGTTGCTGATGTACAGGGCCGTGCCGTCTCCTTCCGTGGTGGGATTGGTGGCCAGCAACACTTCGCGAAAGCCGCCTTCGGCCACGCGGCGTTGCAGGTCCTTGAGGGTCAGGTCCTCCGGTTGCACTCCTTCCAGCGGGGCGATGCGGCCCAACAGCACGTGGTACAATCCGCGATAGCAGCCTGTTTTTTCCAGGGCCATCAGGTCCCGCGGCTGTTCCACCACGCACAGCACGCTCTGGTCGCGTGTTGGGTCGCGGCAAATCTCGCACAGGTCTTCTTCCGCCAAATTATAACACACGCGGCAGTGCCGCACGTTGGTCTTTACCTGGCGAATGGCCTCGGCCAGCCGGAGAGCTTCTTCGGCCGGGACGCGCAGCAGGTGGTACGCGATCCGCTCGGCCGATTTTTTGCCCACGCCCGGCAGCCGGGCCAGCTCTTCGATCAGTTGGGCGACGGCTCCGGTGGTGCTCATGGTCCATGCAAGTAAAGGGAACCCAACACGTGTGCCATCCCCATCCGATGGCACGGCCTATCCTACTTCCTGCGGCCCCAAAAAGCGATCCCTGGCGTTTTGGGCGTCGCAAGCCGCGTGGGTGCGCTTGCGGAGCACGGCTCGCCGGGGGAGTGGTGACGTCTCGGCGGCTCAGGCACTCTCTTCTGGATCGTCTTGGATTGCCTCCGGTGCGGTTTGCGACAACATCTCCTGCAGCCCGGGGAGCATGGTGCCCATTTGCTCCTGGGTGGCCTGGGCCATGTATTCCCGGGCTTTGTTCAAGGCTTCGTTGGCGGCGGCCACCAGCAGGTCTTCCAGCAGCTCGCGGTTTTCTTCGCCAAGCAGCGAAGGATCCACGCGGCAGCGGACCAGTTGGCCTGTGCCGTCGCACTCCACGCGAACGATCCCGCCGCCTGCGGTCCCTTCCACGCGGTGTTGTTGGAGCTGCTGGGTCAACTGCTCCATCCGCTGGCTCAGCTGCGAAGCGTTGCGCAGCAGGCTCATCAGGTTGCCAAGTCCTCGGAACAAGGTCGATTCCTCCACGCGAAGCGGAACGGGAGATGCCCAGGCAGCTCTTTCATTTTACGTTCTTCCCTTGCTGCGGCGGAGAGGAATTCCCCGGCCGCTGGGGGCGAAGCACCGCCGCGGCTCCCTGACGGCGGGTGTCGGCCACGGCCACAAGCAGCCCCGTGGCCGGATCGACCGCCACGCAGTGGGCATCCCCCTGCGTGCCCGGGTAAAACACCACCTGGTGCCCCCGACGGCGCAGGCCCTGAAGAACCTTCTCCCAGCGGGGATCATTGCACTGTTCGGCCATCACCCGATCGGGCAACCATTGGTGATGGATGCGGGGGGCGGCCACGGCCTCCGGGAGCGGCTCTCCCAACCCCAGCGTGCGCACCAGCAGGCAGACCACCGTGTTGATGATCGTCCGTCCGCCGGGACTGCCCAGCACCAGCACCACGCGGCCCCCGCGGGTGACGATGGTGGGCGACTGGGAACTGAGCATCCGCTTCCCCGGAGCCGGCAGGTTGGCCGCCGTGCCGATGTTGCCGCGAGTATCCGTGTGCCCGGCTTTGCGGTTGAAGTCGCCCATTTCGTTGTTGAGCAAAAATCCCGCCCCACGCACCACCACCCGCGACCCGTAGCTCATCTCCAGCGTGTAGGTGTTGGCCACGGCCATCCCTTGGCCATCGACCACCGAGAAGTGCGTGGTTTGTGTGCCTTCGGCGGTGATAGGTAGATCGGGGGCCAGCTCCCGGCTGGGGGTGGCTTGTTGCAGATCGATTCCCCGGGCCAGGCGGGCCGCGTAGGTTTTGGTGGTGAGGAAGCGGGGGATGGTGACAAAATCCGGATCGCCCAGATGGCGCGCCCGATCCAGGAAGCTGCGCCGCATGGCTTCGGCCACCGCGTGCCAGGTGCGGGGCGAGTCGGCGCCCCATTTGCGCAAAGGGAAGTGTTCCAGTTGATTCAGTGCCAACGCGGTGCATACTCCTCCGGAGCTAGGCGGCGGAGCGCCATAGACGGTGTAGCCGCGATAGACGGCCTGCACGGCCACGCGGAGTTTGGCCTGGTAGCGGGCCAGGTCCTGAGCCGTGATCAGCCCGCCGCTTGCCTGCATTTGGGCGACGATCTGCTGGGCGATCTTTCCTTGGTAAAAGGGCCGAGGGCCTTCGCGGGCCAGGAGCCGCAGCGTGGCGGCCAACTGCGGCTGCCGCAGCCGGTCCCCCTTGCGCCAGGGGCGCCCCTGCGGATGGCCGAACGTCTGTCGCAGTCCGTCAAAGGGCTTGCTGTCCGGGTCTTGCAGCACGCGGTTGAGGCTTCGGGCCAGCGGCTCGGTGACCTCGAAGCCCTGCTCGGCCAACTGGATTGCGTCCCGCAAAAGCCGACGCCACGGCAAGCGGCCGAAACGGCAATGGGCCAGGTGCAACCCGGCCACGGTGCCGGGAGTGCCCACGTAGCGAGCCCCCAGGCTTTTCTCGCCCAGGGGGTACATGTTCACCTTGGCCGCGGCGGGTGCGGTTTCGCGGTAATCGACGCACCAGACGGGTTGCCCGGGGCCGGGCAGCACCAGCATGAACCCCCCGCCGCCGATGTTGCCCGCCTCCGGCCAGGTCACGGCCAGCGTGAAGGCCATGGCCACGGCCGCATCCACGGCGTTGCCCCCTTCGCGCAGCACCTCGATCCCGGTGCGGGTGGCGTAGGGGCACACGCTGGCCACCGCGCCGCCGGAGCCTTGGGCCACCCGGGGCCGGGCCACCTGCTGGGCAAACGACTCGGCAGCGCCCAGGACCAGCAAAACCAAAACACCACCCAGGCACCCCCTTGGCAAACGTCGGCAGCTCATGGTTCCTCACTCCGGGAAGAGTCCACCGCGGGAAGCGCTTCGGCACCCGGGGCCGGGGAGGGGACCGGCGGCGGCTCCCGGCCGCTTCGCCGCAGCAAGGGCACTCCGTAGCGAACCAGCAGCCCCAGCAGGATCAACCCCCCGCCGGCCAGGCTCCACCAGCGCGTCTCGGGATTGTTGAGTACAAAGTGAACCCAAAGCGGCACCAGCACCGGCTCCAGCAACCCCAACAGCGTGGCTTCCTGGCTGGGCACCCTGCGCAGGCCCCGCACGAACAGCAGGTAAGGAATCCCCATCTGCAACGCCCCGAAGGCCACCAGGTAGAGGAGCTGCTTGGGGTCGGGCCAGATGCCCACCCACAGCACAAAGGGGAGCAGCACGGTGGCGGAGACCAGGTGGTTCAGAGCCACCAGGTAGATGGTGTTTTCGCTTCGCAGGTGGTGCAAGGCCATCACCGCCCCGGCGTAGAACACCCCGGAGGCCAGTCCCAGGGCCACGCCGGCCGGGCCGGGACCCTGCCATGCCCCGGGAGCTTGCAGCTCGTAGAACAAAATCAGCCCGATCCCGCCGGTGCAAAGCACCAGCGGCAGCAGGTCACGTCGGGCCACGCGGGTGCCGAAGATCCACCAGGAGAGCACGCAGACCCACATCGGCGCGGTGCTTTGCAGCCAGATGGCGTTAGCCGCCGTGGTCCAGGTCATGGAGGTCAAGTAGCAGATGTTCATGCCCACAAAGCACAGGCTCATGGGCACCAGACCCACGCGCCAGCGCAGCTGCCGCACAAAGGGGAGCAGCACCACGGCGGCAAACAACGCCCGCCAGAAAGCCAGCAGCCCCCCGCGTACCTGTTCGGGCCAGGAGGCAAACAGGTCGTTTTTCACGAACAACCCGCTGATGCTCCACAGCACCGCCGCCGCCACGATCATCAACCGCGGCAGCACCGCCTGGCGGAACACGCTGGGGGAGATCGGCATCGCTTGGCCTGTGCTCATGCCCCTATGATGCCTGCTGGTGCGGCGCTGGCAAGGGCGAGGTGCGCGGCTTCAGCCGCGGGAGGCGTGAGGGCTTGGGGGCTTGGCGAGCCGCCAGCTTCAGCTGGCGGAGAAGAGCCCCCCGCGTCAGCGGGGGGAGAGACGGTAGTATCGGCTTGCGGCGTGCACCATTGCGCCTTACGGCGGAGCTTCCGCTCCGGGGGTAAGAAAAAGCGCGGAACAAACGCAACGGCGAGCCGGGAGCACGAGCTCCCGGAGACGACAAGAAAGCGGCGCATGATTGCCGTGCTCTCCGTGGGCGTAAGCCCACGGCTCGCCGCTGCAAGAACCAGCGCCAGCGGCAAAACAACCGCGAGCTGACGTACGCGGCTCGCCATGGACTCTTCGTGCTCACGATTGCGGCTAGCTTGTGTGGAGTGCGGCGGCGGCTGGCCGCCGCTTTTCTTTGCCTAGCAGCCCGCTGAAAAACACAAGTTTGGGAGGGCGAGGTCACGGCCGAGCCGCTTTTTTCAGGATGTGCAGGGAATCTTATAACGCGTTTTC
>JALSGI010000073.1 GCA_026982835.1 Planctomycetota bacterium
CCCGGCCGTATCCAGGATCAGATCGACCAGGTCTTGGCCCGTCTCCGGGTCCTTGACGCTGAAGATATCGCGGGTGATCTCGATCAGGTAGCTGTTCAGCTCGCCGCGGTTCCAGTGGTCGAACACTTGGTACAGCTGGTCGTTGGAGAGGCCCAGCAGGTGCTTCATCAGGAAGTAGGCTTCACAGATCAGTTGCATGTCGCCGTATTCGATGCCGTTGTGGACCATCTTGACGTAGTGGCCCGCCCCGTCCGGTCCGATCCAGTCGCAGCAGGGGATGTCGCCTTGCGGGCCAACCTTGGCCGCGATGGCAGTGAAGATGGGACGGATCAGCTCCCAGGCGGCCTGGGACCCGCCGGGCATCAGCGCCGGCCCCTTCAGCGCCCCCTCCTCGCCGCCGGAGACGCCTGTGCCCACGTAAAGCAGCCCGCGAGACTCCACCTGGAGGCAGCGTCGCTGGGTGTCGGCAAAGTGGCTGTTGCCCCCGTCGATGATCACATCGCCGGAGTCCAGCAGCGGCAGGAGCTGCTCGATCAGCTGGTCCACCGGCGGCCCAGCCTTGACCATGAGCATTACCTTGCGGGGCCGGGCCAGTCGGGCCACCAGCTCCTCCAGCGTGCGGCAGCCGGCGATTCGCTTCTGGGGGTGCTTGGCCACAAACTCTTCGGTCACGCTGGTGGTGCGATTGAACACCGCGACCGAAAAGCCGTGGCTTTCCATGTTCAGCACCAGGTTCTGGCCCATCACGGCCAGCCCCACCAGGCCGATGTCGCAAGGGTTGCTCATCGTGGGATTTTCCTTTTGGGGTGGCAATCCGGGATGTTTCGGGGGATGCCGTTTTTCCCAGCCGGGGGCAACGGGCTTGTTCAGCAGCTCGTGCCGGGGCGATCCGGCACGGCCTCCGTTTTACCGCAGAAGCTTCCTGTGGGCGAGCCCCGGACTTCAGTCCGGAAAGAGCCGGATAAGTGCATTGCGTTATTTTTCTCCGCTGGCTGAAGCCCGCGGCTCGCCGTGACGGCAAGAATCGGCGCTTGTTCTTGCTTCGGCGAGCCCTCGGCTTTAGCCGCCCGAAGAGCCAAGAAAAAACGCGTGGCGATCTTCTCCGCTGACTGAAGTCGGCGGCTCGCCGGTTGCAAGAAGAAACGTCTTTTCTTGCATCGGTGCGGAAGCACCGGCGCACGCCGCACGCCGATACTGTTTCTCCCCCCGCTCACGCGGGGGGCTCTTGATTGTGCAAGTTGACGTTTGTTCTTGCCCGGTGCGGAAGCACCACCTCAAGACCCAAGACCCACGCCCCAAGACCTCTGGAGCGGAAGCTCCGGCACAACAGCGCAAGTCGCAAGCTGCAAGCCGGCACGGTTTCTCCCCCCGCTGACGCGAGGGGCTCTTCTCCCCGAGCTGAGAAGCTCGGGGCTCGCCTGGTGCGGAAGCACCCGCCCAAGACCCAGGACCCAGGACCCAAGACTCAAATAAAAAACCCGGTCGGGGAGTTGGCTCGTCTCCCGCGACCGGGTTTTATGGGCTGGTAGCGTGGTCCTTCCGGGGCCTTTGGGGCGCCGAGACTGTGGTCACATTCTCCTGGCGCACCGTCTGGGATGGGGGTCCCTTGGGGGGGACCGGGAGTATCCCGGACGGGGCGGGAGTATTCCTTAGAAAGGAGGTGATCCAGCCGCAGGTTCCCCTACGGCTACCTTGTTACGACTTAGTCCCCATCGCGGAGTCCGTCTTCGGCGCCTGCCTCCCCTGGCGGGGTTAGCTCAGCGACTTCGGACGTCCCCCACTTTGGTGGCTTGACGGGCGGTGTGTACAAGGCTCAGGAACACATTCACCGCGGTATGCTGACCCGCGATTACTAGCGATTCCGGCTTCATGCAGGCGAGTTGCAGCCTGCAATCCGAACTGGGCCGCGCTTTTTGGGATTTGCTCCCCCTCACGGGTTGGCGTCCCTTTGTACGCGGCATTGTAGGACGTGTGCAGCCCTGGGCGTAAGGGCCATGAGGACTTGACGTCATCCCCACCTTCCTCCGGTTTAACACCGGCAGTCCCCCTAGAGTGCCCGGCACCCGAAGGTCCGCTGGTAACTAGGGGCAGGGGTTGCGCTCGTTCAGGGACTTAACCCGACATCTCACGACACGAGCTGACGACAGCCATGCAGCACCTGTGCACGTTCCACCCCGAAGGGCGTCACCCCTGTTTCCAGGGGCTAATCCGTGCATGTCAAGCCCAGGATAAGGTTCTTCGCGTAGCCTCGAATTAAGCCACATCCTCCACCGCTTGTGTGAGCCCCCGTCAATTCCTTTGAGTTTCAGCCTTGCGGCCATACTCCCCAGGCGGAGCACTTGACACTTTCGCTACGGCCGGGACGGCGTGACCACCACCCCAGCCAAGTGCTCATCGTTTAGGGCCAGGACTACCGGGGTATCTAATCCCGTTCGCTCCCCTGGCTTTCGTGTTTCAGCGTCAGAAGAGGCCCAGTGAGCCGCCTTCGCCACTGGTGTTCCTACGGATATCAAAGCATTTCACCGCTCCACCCGTAGTTCCGCTCACCTCTGCCTCCCTCAAGTCCGGCAGTATCGAGCGCAGTTCCTCGGTTGAGCCGAGGGCTTTCACACCCGACTTACCGGACCGCCTACACACCCTTTAAGCCCAGTGATTCCGAGTAACGTTCGGGCGGTCCGTCTTACCGCGGCTGCTGGCACGGACTTAGCCCGCCCTTCCTCTGGAGATCGGTCAACCCAGGGGGAGAGCCCCCTGGGATTTCCTCCCTCCTGACAGCGGTTTACGACCCGAAGGCCTTCATCCCGCACGCGGCGTCGCTCGGTCACCCTTGCGGGCATTGCCGAAGATTCTCGACTGCAGCCACCCGTAGGTGTCTGGGCAGTGTCTCAGTCCCAGTGTCGCCGGCCATGCTCTCACACCGGCTACCCATCGCAGCCTTGGTGAGCCGTTACCTCACCAACTAGCTAATAGGACGCAGGCCCCTCCCCAGGCGGAATCGCACCCTTTAGTCCGGAGACGTCATCCGGTATTACCCGGGGTTTCCCCCGGCTATCCCGGTCCTGGGGGCAGGTAACCTACGCGTTACTGACCCGTTCGCCGCTTTCCCTGCCAGGACTTCGGCCGAAGCTTCCGTCCTGACAGGTACCCGCACGACTTGCATGCCTAATCCACGCCGCCAACGTTCACTCTGAGCCAGGATCAAACCCTTCACTTGGTATTTGCTTGAATCTCCTGGCCGAAAACCGAAGCTTTCAGCCCGGAGATCACTGAGCCAAGTTGAGGTTCGTATGGCACCATCTCGGCAAGGCTTGGAAGGACTCGCTACCGGCTTGTCAAAGATCAGGCTTCCGCCACCAGACGGAAGAAAAAAGCCCGAAAGCGACTCCTCGGCGGTCACTCCCGAGCACTGAATCCACAGGTCATTGTACCGCTGTCGGCCGGGGCGTCAAGCACAGTGCAAGAAAAATTTTTGCTCCCGGTTTTGCGGGTTCGGGGGGCTTCCCCGACTTACGTCGTGGGCTCCATACCGAGGGAGTTCTTCTTTACGACGGGCGTGCCGAATGCCAGGGGCAATGGAGGTGAACCCGCAAAGCGTTTTCCCGGCAATAGCGCTACCGAGACGCTGTCACCTGGCTTTCATAGCGCCGCCGCAACGCGGCCAGCACCCGGGCGATGGCCTCCGCGGGCGAGGGCGCTTGGGCCTGGAAAAACTGCACCCAGCCGGGGCGGACCGGATGGGGCACCTCGCAGCGGAAGCGCACCTGGGGCGGCTCCCCCGGGAGCGACTCCAACTGCCACCGCACCACGCCCAGGCGGCCAAGCTGATGTTGAAGCGCATCCCAGTCGGTGCCCGGCCGAGGCGAACCGGGAGACTTTTCCGCAGGGGACAGGCTGCGGCGGGCAAACGAGGCCGGCTTGACAGGCACCAGCGGGCCGGGGGCTGAGGCGGCCGAGCTGTCGCCTGGGGCCGGAGCTTGCTCCTCCGGGTGGTAAAGGGGCGGGGGTTCCGGGGGGACAGGCTGCCGGGGGGCGGCAGCTTGTTGTTGCTCATCGGCTGCCTGGGCCGAGGCGGTGGTCCCCCGGTCGGCCAGGGCGAGCAGGCGGCCGAGTTGCTGCTGAGCCAGTTCCAGCAGGGCCTGCGGGCCGCCCTGGACCACCACGGCCGTCAGCCCGGCGGCCAGGGCCACCACCAGCAACGCTGTGAGCGTGCGGAGCAAACCGGCAAGGGCTTGGGCCACGAGTTGCTCCTTCGTCGGCCGGAGGGGGACACGTCAAGCAGAGGCCAAGCACCGGGAAAAGGCGCACCTTCAGCCCGGCAGAGCGTAGCCGGTGCCTCCGAGCAGGGCAACAGGAGTTGGCGGCAGCAATGCCAGCAGGGGGGCTGATGGTGCGCGGCTTCCCGTCCCACCGCCGGCTGACGGCGCGCGGCTCGCCACTCCTCCGCCAGCTGGAGCTGAAGCTGGCGGCTCGCCGGTTGTAAGAATAAACGCTTTTTCTTGCATCGGAGCGGAAGCACCGGCGCAAGGCGCAGGTCGCAAGCCGCAAGCCGATACTGTTTCTCCCCCCGCTTGCGCGGGGGGCTCCTTCATCCCCCCAAGCCTCCACGCCTCCACGCCTCCCCGAGCTGAAGCTGGCGGCTCGCCGTTTGTGGAAGTCGGCGCCGATTCTTGCTTCGGTGCGGAAGCACCGGCGCAAGGCGCAGGTCGCAAGCCGCAAGCCGATACTGTTTCTCCCCCCGCTTACGCGGGGGGCTCCTTCATCCCCCCAAGCCTCCACGCCTCCACGCCTCCCCGAGCTGAAGCTCGGGGCTCGCCGTTTGTGGAAGTCGGCACCGATTCTTGCTTCGGTGCGGAAGCACCAACGCAAGACGCAGGTCGCAAGCCGCAAGCCGATACTGTTTCTCCCCCCGCTTACGCGGGGGGCTCCTTCATCCCCCCAAGCCTCCACGCCTCCACGCCTCCCACGGCTGAAGCCGTGGGCTCGCCCAGTGCGGAAGCACCAACGCAAGACCCACGACCCAAGACCCAACACTACTTCTTGCCTCCTGCGGCGTGGGGGTGGGCCGCCTGGTAGGCGCGCAGCAGTTGGGCCGTGGAGACGTGCGTGTAGATTTGCGTGGTGGCCAGGCTCTTGTGCCCCAGCAGCTCCTGCACACTGCGGATGTCGGCCCCGGCGTCCAGCAAGTGCGTGGCGAAGCTGTGCCGCAGCGTGTGGGGGGAGGTGCGCTGGTCCAGGCCGGTGATTTTGAGATATTTTTCCAGCATGCGGGCCACGCTGCGGGTGGTCAGCCGTCGGCCGAAGCGATTGACAAACACCGGGGCGGCCGGTCCGGCGGGCACATCGGGGGCCAGGGTGCGTGCGGCCAGCCACGGCTTGAGGGCCGCCTGGGCGTAGGAGCCCAAGGGGGCCAGGCGTTCGCGGCGCCCTTTGCCCCGCACACGCAGCAGCGAGCCGGCAAAGTCCAAGTCGCCGTCGTTCAGGCCCACCACTTCGCTGACGCGCAGGCCCGCCGAATACATCACCTCCAGGATGGCCCGATCCCGCAGGCCCAACGGCGTGGCCGTATCGGGGGCTTCCAGCAGCCGAGCCACATCCTGGGTGGAGAGGAAGTGGGGGAGCTTGCGTTGGGGGCGCGGGTTGCGCAGCGCCTTGGCCGGGTTGGTGCGGCACCAGCCTTGCAGGATGGTGTAGCGGAAGAAGCTACGCACGGCGGCCAGGCGTCGGGCGATGGTCGATCGGGAATACTGCTGCTGGTGCAGCTGGCCCAGGTAGCCGCGCAGGTCCACAGCCGTGACCTGGTCCACGGCCGGAGTGGTGCCGAACTGTTCGGCCAGATAGTGTTGCAAGTGGGAAAGGTCTTCGCGGTAGCTTTTGATGGTCAGCGGCGAGGCGTTGCGCTGGGCGGCCAGGAACTGCAAAAAGCGGCCCGTGGCCTCATCCAGCAGGGGAGCTTGGGTTGCAGTCATGGGGG
Organism: Planctomycetota bacterium; assembly: GCA_026982835.1. Lineage (GTDB taxonomy): Bacteria > Planctomycetota > Planctomycetia > Pirellulales > S012-138 > S012-138. Next base: position 5,972 of record JALSGI010000073.1, read on the forward strand.
ACCGAGGGGATCGCAAGCGAAGCACCGCATGGGCCGCTTCAAAACACGTCTTCTTCCGGCGGGGGGAGCACGGCCTGGATGCGTGAGGGGGGCAGGGAGGGCTTGGGCTGGCTGCGGCGGATCTTCTGGCTCAACACGGCCGCATCGTACCAAGTGAGGCTCAGCTCCGGATTGGAAGCGTAGCGGCC